>NZ_JALNUM010000080.1:0-30356 GCF_026540795.1 Methylobacterium sp. GC_Met_2 | reverse complement strand
TCGTCATCAACGCCGCCAACAACTTCCCGGTCGTCACCAGCGGTGTCGGTCGCCGCGACGACGAGTTCGCCGTCGTCCGCGCCGGCCTGAACTACAAGTTCGGCTCGTACTAAGATCCGGTCGCGCTGCTCCCGGCCATCATGCCGGGAGAACACGGTGGCGGGCGAGGGGTAGTTGGTCCTCCCCACCGCTCGCCGCCGTCGAAGAGCAGCCATCCGGCTGACCTTCGCATACCCAGCCTGATCAAACTGGCCGCTCGATCGGCAGCGCCCTGGGAGCCCCGCTCCTGGGGTGTTTTTCATTGGCCGATCCAGCCCGGAGGCTGAGTGGCTAGGCTCAAGACAGCGCGAGCCTGATAAACGCAGACGGCCCGCCCCTGAGGGTGGGGGCGGGACTTCATCGGATTGGCGAACGCTCAACTACCCGCGTGTCAGAGGCCGAGCAGCGCCCGCGCCGAGCCCAAAGCCGTCGCCCCCAAGGCGAAGGCGAAAAGGCCAATCATCGCGTAAGAAACAGGCTTCAGCTTCATCAGCAGCGGTTGCCGCCGGTGGTCTGACCGTACTGCTTGACGGGGAAGTGCTGCTGGTTCGCGTTGCCCTCGGCGGCCGAGCTCATCGGGCAAGTCACCGGGTTGTTGTCGTATCCGAATAGGCCGCCGGCCGGGGCACCGAGCGAACCGGTGGCCTCGACGCCGTCGAGCTGAAGACCAGTCCAGGCGGTGGGACGCGGGCTGGCTGCGGCTGGCGAAAGCGCAGCGACGGTGAAGGCGAGGGCGGCGGCCAGCGCGGAGTAGCGGGTCGTCGTCATGGCGTTTCTTGATCTCCTCGGGGGCTGGGCCAGCCTGTCCGGCCCCGTCGCGTCCCGTGTGATCCGTAGGTGGGTAGCGCCTTGTCTCCGTGACGTGCCACCGGGCACGCGGCGGCGCGGATTAAAATCCGAGTTGGCCGGGCTGACTGAAGCGTGTGCTTCAAAAACGAAGGGCCGCCCTTGAGGAACAGGCGATCGCTTGCGACGCCCCCTCGACATCGTCCGTTGGACCGCCGCCGTCACGCTGCTGCGGGCGTCGGTCGAGAAGTGGGCCTACCCGCAGTGGACGGATCCGCTGCTCGCCGCCAAGCCGCAGATGACCATGGGCGCGACGCCTGAACTGTTCATGCAGGCCGCCGGTGTCATTGAGTTCACCTTGGCCTTCGCCCTGGTCCGGACGCCTCTGGTGCGGCGTGTAGCGGCCCTGATCCTGACGGGGATCTTCGTCTCGGCGATCTTCGAGTTCGGTAAGGTGGACGCGATCGGGCACTCCGGCATAATCGTGATGCTGCTCGGGATCGCGGCGGATGATGCCCGGACGACAGTGCGGGCGCGCGACGCCGCCTGGGCGCCCGCGTACTATGGTGGTGCTCTCGCTGCCTTCCTGAAGCTGTACTATCTCGGGCACGAGGCCCTGTTCGACACGGGCCAGCAATTCCCCGAACTCGCCAAACTGGCGGTGATTTACGAGACAGCGCCCGGGGATGGCGCCTGCAGGAATGCCTACTGCACGTGGATAGTGAGCTTCATCTTCGGGTGGATGCCGCACTGGATGATGAAGTCGCCGGGCTCCTTGAGGGTCAAAGTGGCCTGCTTGCCAGGCTCCTGATCGCCAGCGTCGAACGCGAACCGATCAGCCTCGATGAAGGCGTGGTGGACGGCGTTGTCGTCCCCGTTGACGAGGGTGATGGTGTCACCCTGGCGCAGGAACAGATCGGTCGGGTCGAAGTGCCTGCCCTTCTGCAGCACGATGCGAAAGGCGTTGGCGAGGCCGGCTTGGGCTGATCCAGCCACCAGCAGCGCTACGATCAGAGCGACGGGCCCCCCAAGGAGGAACGGTCGGCGCAAATTGCTAATAGTCACAGACACAACCCAGCAAAATTAGTTATCTGGATGTATGAGTAGCATAGCTTGGCTATATGTCGCCCAACTCGTATCAGTATATGCGCCTAAATCCGCTCGTGCTTCGCTCGCTATGCTCGAATTCAACGACATTTGTACGTCGATCGAAAGAGAATTCTTACTAAGTCGACTCTGGAGCTGCGCATCAAGCGTCGGATCCGGCGACGAGAACGCCTCATTCCGCAGTACTTGCCTGGGTCGAACATAGCTCCCACCTGCTGCCGCGAGATTCCCCCGCTCCACCGCATACAAGAACCTTTAACCGCCTTGCGCCACCATGCCCCCAGCGATCGGCTTCGGCCGCGCGCCGGAAGAGCAGCACCGGGGCCTGACACCCCTCGGCCTCGGTGCGGCCTCGCCGGTGCAGTCGCGATGATCGGACGCGATTGCGGCCAAGCTTGAGCCCGGCTAGACGCGCTGCCTTGCGGCGGCGTGGGGCCTGGATGAGCGAGGACTTGGCTGCCCTTCTCCTCGCCCTGGCGACCGAGAATACCGACCTACGCCAGCAGCTCGCGACCGCCCAGGACATGCCGATGGAGACCGCGGTCGACGCCGGCCACCTGCATGCCCGCATCGAGGCAGTACAGGACGAGCGGGATGCGTGGCGGGAGGAGGCGGAGCGGCTGCAGATGGGATCCTTGCGATCCGCTTGATGCAAGCAGTTCTCGTAGCAGTTGAGCGGCGCAAGGGTTCGCTAACTGATAGCCCCCAGCATCGCCGCCATGCCCAAGCGAACGCTTCGAACCCTAAAAGGCGCCTTCTGGATCGCCGTTCTAGGTCTCTGCTGCTTTTCGGCGGCTATGCTGGTGGAAGCCAATCGACCCGCAGAACCAGCCGTGGCGCACCTGCCGTCTGTAGATCCTGTCACGACCGGCGCTATCGATCGTGCTCCTATCCGGTGGTGTGGTGCTGCCTCTTGGTGCCGCTGAACCGAGGATCGGGTAGCGCCGATCTCGATCAGCGGCTGACCAGTGCCCAGCTCATTCCCCCGTTACTCCCAGTCATCGGCTGATCCGATCGCGGGCGCTTCGAGGGCTTGCTTGGCTGAAGTGTCAGCCCGCCTCCTACCAGCAGCAGGCGACTCTAGCCGAATCGATCCCGGAGGAATTCTTGCGACCGGTCGTGCGGGACGAGTTGTGCGGTGACGGTCCTTCACCCCTCCAAACGGTAGATCACGCCGTCGACCTGCGTTTGGGCGTGCAACGGTGGCTCTGACTCATTCTGGCTGATGCCAACGGCGTTGAGGTTGCGGACATCCACGATGGAGCCGCAGCATGCGCCCTCATTTCAGGCCGTCGAACCTCGTCTCTGCCGGATTCGTCGTCGATCACCTCGATGTCCGCGTCGATCGGATCGGTGCGGTCGTGAGGTCCGGGTCTACGACAGCCACTTGCCCAGACTGCCGGACCTCTTCACGTCGCACCCAAAGCCGCTACCAGCGCCGTGCCGTCGACCTGCCGCTCGGTGGTCGGCGCGTCGAACTGCACGTGATGGTGCGGCGCTTCCGGTGCAACGAGGTTGCCTGCGGGCGGAAAGTCTTCGCCGAGCGCTTCCCCATCATGCGCGTTGGAAAGAGGCGCAGGTGCAGCGGCAGCCGCCGATCAGGTGCTGCGGGAGTTCCTTATGCTTGGACGACCACCCGGAGATGATTTCGTGGGCGTGTCGCTCGGTTCCTTCCGTCGTGGCTTCCTACGGTTGCAGCACCTCGATCGCGGCATCGCACCTTTGCCAGCTCGATGCATGTGGATCCGACGTCCCCATTCGACATCTCGTTGGTCCGGTGCGGGCCGGCTCGATCAATGGAGTCGATCCGGCAGCGGGCCTATCGTCGTGGATGTTCGGAGCCCCGTCAGCGTCGAAGCGGCGCTTCATGCAACGGGGCGCATACTGCGCGCCTCTTCGTCGCATGCTAAATTTGTAGGCGCATCGAAGCTAAGCGTACCTTGGTCCACGCATTTGCCCAAGTTGCGCCGGGTGACCAAGCGTGGGTATCCGGCGTGCAGTGCGAGTGGTGCGGCGTGTGCTTGGACCACACCATAACGACAAAGGAATCGTACGAAGGAACGAACTCGTGCCGCGCGCTTCGGGTGGGGAGAAATCCACCCGCCAGATGGAAGATTTGGTGAGAAAGGCTAGGGAGCTATCTCGTAACTCATTGCCACCACTTGCCTTTCTCGAGCGAAAAGTAAGTGGTGGTGCGGGCAGTCAGGCGCGAACCAGTCTCCAACTGGCGCAGATCCCTGCACCAGCGAAAAATACAGCGATTTTTTCGATTTCCATAAGTCTGGCGTGTTCGGCTCGGCCGGTTCGATCTGGCGCTCCGTGGAATACAAAATCTTGCATTTCCGCCGGTGCCGTGGGTTGAAAGATCCGAGACACCGAAGCGCCGAGCCAGCAGATGCTATCAATCCGCCCTCGTCGTCCTTAATTTTTTTGCTGGGGGTCTATCGGGATCGTTTACCCGAGGGCGCAGACACGGCCGACCTCGATGACCTGTTCATTCCGAGCTGGGTAACACGATCGGGTTGCGTTTCCCGCGGCGATCCGGCATTCAAATGGCTGCCGCGATCGGGTCCCGTTCCCGATTATCGCGGTCCCGGGGACCGATCGCCACGAGATGGTGGTCGTCTGCTCGCGGACATCACGAACTCGAAGCAGCGCAGGGCGCATCAGCCCTAGGCAGCATCGGTTTGGCACGTACGACCCCTGTCGGTCGTTCGCCAACTGATGACTGCGCGCTGACGACCATCCCTCCGAGCTTCGGTCTCCAACCTTGTCACAGGCTTGGAGGCTTCGATGTCACGTAGAGAAAAACTTGGCCCTGCCGTCGCGGTAGCGGACCTCTCATCCAGTGTAGCGAACGCCAACACGATCGCCCTCGACGAGGCGCCGCGCCTGGCCATCGGTTCCGGGCTGGAAGGTCGCTACGGGCTCGCTCCCTTGAGTGCCCTCCTCGAGAACCCGCACCGTGTGCAGGTCCACTCGCCGCAGCAGCTGAGTAAGCTGAGCCGCGCGATCGAGGTCACAGGGCAGCTGGCTCCTGCGATCATCGACGAGCGCTACATGGTCCTCGCGGGTCATGCCCGCCTCGCCGCAGCCAAGGCGCTGGGTCACGCGAGCATGCCGGTGGTTCAGGTCTTCAACCTGTCGCAGGCACAGAAGCGCGCCTTCCTACTGAGCGACAATCGCGTCGGCCTCGATGCCCGCCTCGATCGTAAGACACTGGCCGCCCAGATCCCCGAGCTGACCTTGTTGTTCGAGGATGCCGGTCTCACTCTCAGTGACACCGGCTTCGAAGTCGCCGAAATCGACACGCTGGTGATCGACTTCGAGGATGGCGGCCCCGAGCCGGACGATGCCATCGATCCGGCGCTCGCTGCCGGTGGGATCGTGCTCCGGCAAGGCGACGTCTTCGCTCTGGGCGAACATCGCCTCGCCGTCGGCGATGCCCGCGACGCCGGCCTGCTCGATCGACTCATGTCCGGTGAGCAGGCCGAGGTCGCCTTTCTCGACCCTCCGTACAACGTGCCGGTCCGCTCGATCGGCGGGCGCGGTCGCAGCCGGCATCCCGAGTTCGCCTTCGCCTCGGGCGAGATGAGCCGGGTGGAGTTCGTCGCCTTCCTGGAGGCGGCCCTCGGCAACGCCGCCCGGGTCTCGGTGCCTGGCGCGGTCCACTTCGTGTGTATCGACTGGAAACATTGTCGCGACCTCATCGAGGCCGGCGAGAGTGTCTATGGCGCTTATCTCAACCTCGTCACCTGGGTGAAGACCAACGCCGGACAAGGCGGTCTGTATCGCAACCAGCATGAGTTGATCGGCGTGTTCCGAGTCGGGGAAAAGCCGCATCGCGACAACGTTCAGATGGGCCGGTTCGGGCGCAACCGCTCGAATGTATGGACCTATGCCGGCGCCAACACCTTCCGTGCCGGACGCATGGATGACCTCAACGACCATCCGACGGTCAAGCCGATCCAGTTGGTGATCGACGCACTGAAGGACGTCAGCCAGCGCGACGCCGTGGTCCTCGACACCTTCGTGGGCTCGGGCACCACGATCCTCGCCGGCGAGCGGATCGGTCGCCGTGTGCGGGCGGTGGAGTATGAGCCACGCTACGCCCAAATCGCGATCCGGCGCTTCGAGGCGATGACCGGCCAGAGCGCCCGGCACATCGAGACTGGTTTGACGCTCGCCCAGCTGAATGAGCTTCGCCTCGTGCAGGAGCAGTCGAGTGCGACGGTCGATCAGTTCCCGGAGCCGACGCCACCGCTCGCGGCGGCCAGACCGCGGGTGCGGGAACAACTGAACCGACCCAGCTCGTAGCCGCACGACGCGCGCCGCGCATTGGTCTCGACCCGACCGTCGTCGATGAGATGCTATGACCCAGAGTGAATCGCTCCGGGCCATAGCACAATCGTGCCTATCTGATTGTATTAGCTAATGTAAAACAACAATATCGACATAAAAATTGCCGATAATATGCCTGTATGATTGACAATGCGCGATCGAGAGGGTATTTTCGTCTCATCGCAGCAAGTCATTGCGATTTCGTATTCGAGACGTACCCGGGAAGACGAGCCGCTATCCTGGCGGGTTCATCGTCATCGTTCCCCAGCGGAACGGCATTCCGGCGCAGTCACGTCCTTTCTCAATGGAAAGCCGTGACGCGTCGCTGGAGGTTGCCATGTCCCGCCACGATAACGACGACATCCTGCCTGTGGATCGCGCACATATCGGCCCGCAATCCAATATCACTGACGAGGATGAGCGCGTCGGCTACGGCCGTCCTCCAAAGCGGTCTCAATTTGTCAAGGGCCAGAGCGGCAATCCAGCGGGACGACCAAAGGGGAGCCTCAACCGCGCAACCATTCGAGCCATGGTGACGACGCTGTGGCTCGAGGAAACGATGAAGATCGGTGAGGGCGGGCGCCAGCGGCATATCCCCCGCCTCGAGGCCCTCATGAAGAAACAGGCCGAGCTCGCGTTCAAGGGCGACCGCAAGGCGATCAAGGATTGCCTCGATGTCGTCTTTCGTATGCTCGGCGATGTCCGTGAAGCGCACAGGGATGAGGAAACGACCGCCGAAGATCTCGCAATTTTACGCACGCATGATTTTGAAGCACGTGACAGCGCCGAGCACGCTGCGGATATCCCCTGCGACGACGAGGGAGGCGATCGTGAGTGATCTTCGCCGTCGCCTGCGGGCACTGTTGCGCCAGAACCTCGCCGCCTTCGCCCAGAAGACCTTTCGGTCCCTCGATCCCGGGACGCCGTACTGTCACAGCTGGCACCTCGAGCATCTCGCATGGCAACTTGGACGGGTGGCCCGGGGTGAGGTCCGCCGCCTGATCATCAACGTGCCGCCGCGCTCGATGAAGTCGATCACGGTCTCGGTCGCCTTCACCGCCTGGCTCCTGGGTCACGATCCGACCAAGCGCATCCTGTGCGCCTCCTACGCAGCCGATCTCGCGCGCAAGCATTCGATCGACACCCGCATCATCATGGAGAGCGACTGGTACCGCGAGCTGTTTCCGCGCTGCGAGCTGGTCGCGCGCCGCCAGCGCGATACCGAGCTCGTGACCTCGCAAAAGGGCGGACGTCTCGCCTTCGGGCTCGGGGGGGCTCTCACCGGGCGCGGTGCAGACGTCATCATCCTCGACGATCCGATGAAGGCCGCGAGCGCCACCTCGGAGGCCGACCGTCGCCGGGCGATCGAGTATTACGAGGGGACGCTGGTTTCGCGGCTGAACGACAAGCAGCGCGGTGCTATCGTCCTCGTGATGCAGCGCTTGCACGAAGACGATCTCTGCGGCCATCTGCTCGAGCGATCGCGCGAAGACTGGGAGGTCGTTCACCTTCCGGCCATCGCCATAGAGGACGGCGCGTTCCAGCTCAGCGACCGTCCTGGCCACGTGCATTGGCGTTTCTGCGACGATACCCTGCAATCCGACCGTGAACCCCGCGAGATCCTCGAAAGCCTCAAGCGCGAACTCGGCTCGCGGACCTTCGAGGCTCAGTACCAGCAGGCACCGACGCCGGCCGGCGGTAACCTGATCAGACGGGAATGGCTGCAATACTATCGTGATCGGCCGAGGACCTTCGAGCGCATCGTCGTCTCCTGGGACACGGCTTCGACCCAGGGAGACGCCAGCGACTGGTCGGCCGGCCTCGTGTGGGGTGTGCACGATCAAAACTTCTATCTACTCGAGGTGGTCCGAAAGCGCCTCGAGTTTCATCAATTGAAGGAAGCCGTGCTCAAGCTTCATGCGGACTGGAAGGCCGACGCTACGCTGATCGAGAAGACCGGGCTCGGGATCGCCTTGAAGCAGGATATCTGTCGCACGACCAGACTGAGGCCACTGTTGCTTCCGCCGAAGTTCGACAAGATCACGCGTTGCGAGGCGCAATCGGATCGTTTTGCGGAGGGACGCATATTCCTCCCTGACGAGGCGCCCTGGCTCGCGCTCTATGAGAAGGAGCTACTGGCCTTCCCGAATGGCCGCCACGACGATCAGGTCGATGCGACGAGCTATGCTCTGCACCACCTCACGGACTGGCTGAACCGCGCCAGACCGCTCGAACGGAGAAGCCGCGACAGCATCTCGCCCAGGAACCCGCGCGGGAGCGGACCGGAAAGCGAGGTCGTATCGATCGAACCCGAAACACCCGTCATCGAGCCCGTCCGGACGACCATCGAAAACGGACGCGTCACACAACACGTCAGCGCCCGCACGCCGGTCCCAGTGCAAGAGGCGCCGGATCGGCCAGGCGGAAGGCCGACGCGTCGCCGGTGATGCGCAAAGCCGACATTCTGTTTTGCGCCCATCGCGGTCATTCAGCTGGCTGTGACGTTGTTCCGTAAGCGGACGTTATCAGCTGCAACTGACCATTCGCATAGATGCAGTTCATGGCGCAGCGAGTTCAGAGGTTCACGCGGCGGATCGCATCCGGAGAACATCAGCAATCGCCAGCTTAGCTTGTCGAAGGGCTGCCGTCTCGTCCGCTCCCGACGAGGCGGCAGCTTCGAGGGTCCGGCACGCTGTTGCCAAGCGCGTATAGCCGAGGCTGCCGGCTATGGCGATCAGTGCGTGCGCTTCCTGCGCGATAAGCGGGCGTGTCGCCTCGGTCGGGAACGCAGATTCGATCCGCACGCATAGATCACCGGTCAGGCGCTCTACCTCAGCCGCGCCGATCGCCTCCCGGAGGCGTTGGACCCGTTCCTGGTCGCGGATTGGGTCCGGGTTGGAATCTGGCAACAGGGTCGCGGCGGCGGGCATGCCAGCCGTCGCAGCAGATAGCCCGGCTGAGGTTAGGCGTACCAAAAGTCCACCCTCAGCCGGTTCGCATGCCACCAGATCTTGCTCTTTCAGAGACAGTATAGCCGCCATCGCCGCGCTGTGTGCGAGCCCGGCCGCCAGGATGGTTGCAGGCACTCTATTGGCGGACAAGGGTAGGCTGCGTTCACCGACATAAAGCCAGGCGAGTAACTGGCTGGCGGCTGCATCGCTACTCCGGATAGTCGCGGCGAGGCCCGTGCGGCGCTCGCCAAAGGCGCGACAGATCTCTGCCAGCCCAGTCCACGCCTTCGGGTCGTTCACCCGGAAAGTCACGTCGCAGCCTCGCTCGAAACGACCGGTGAGGTCGATGGCGGGCAGAAGATGTCCGGGGCTGCCGGCTGGGAGGGCCCGGAGCTGCGCGAGGCCGTCTTCTGCGCCAATCAGGATAACCTCGGCGTCCTCAACGGGGCCGACGACAAAGGCGTGGCTCACGGCGGCGATGGCCTCGGCGCCGAGATCTGGGTACAGGACGGCCCGCGGTCGTCCAGCCATTCCGCGTCGGCGCCAGAGCGCCTCGGCCGGCAGCTCCACGGCGACCGGCGCCGCTGGCGGCTCATCTTGTTCTCGCAGGCGGTCGAGGGTGGCGTAGAGCAGCTCGGGCTCGATCGGTTTGACCAGGATCGCGTCGAACAGCGCGTCCGCGCCGCGGCGGGAGGCGAGCCCGTGGCGGTCGGCCGTGATCCCCACGAGTCGGACGTGGCCATGCACGCCCATGATCTCGCGCATCAGTCGCGCGAGGGCGTAGCCATCCATCTCGGGCAAGTGATAGTCGATCAACACGATGCCGTGGCGGCGCTCACTCAACTGGCGCAGCCCCAGGAAGCCGTCGGCCGCGCTGTCGAGCGCGTAGCCTCGGGCCGTGAGCAAGGTGCCGATCAGGTCGCGCGAACCGGGGTCGTCCTCGACCAGCAGGATTCGGTCAGTCATGCGGTCCTCATGGGCGGGCCGCGGCACGAGCGACCGGGCCGCGGAGCGCCTCCGGCGGCAGGTCCGCGACGATCGCCTCGGCCGGAGCGGGGGGCTGGGCGCCGACGAAGGCCCGGCTCAGCGCCGCCGGGCCGGGTCCGGCATCCCGGAGGGCTTGCCCATCGTCCGGAGTTGCGGCCGCGTCGGGTATACCCAGGTAGCGCCGGCCCGCCGGCAAGGTGGCGGCCTGCCCGGCGGTCCCGGCTGGTGTCGGGTCCGGCGACCCGACGACGGTGCGGGGTCGCGCGTGCCGGCGCGCCGCCGAGGGGGCGCGAGGAGCCGGTGTCCCGATCACGGGAGAGCCCTCGTAACGCGTCACGAGCTTGATCTGGTTCACTGCCGCCGCCATCGCGTCGAGCGGGATGTCGTCGCGACAAAGCCTGACCCGAAGCGATAGCGAGGCGGACCCTCTGGACGCCGGGTCGAGTTCCGGCGCCGCCGCGATCCATTGCCAGGCATACAGGCAGCGGGCGCCCCCCGCTGTCCGTCCAACCGCGAGCCCGTAAGGTCCGTAGGCATTCGCGGCGGGGTGGGGCACGACGTGCATCACCGTGCCCGGGAAGGCCGCCACCAATTCGGCGCGAATCCCGGCCTCGGTCGGCCGTCCGCCGGGAACGAGATCCCCACTCACCACCTCGGCGCCGGCTTCCGTGTGAGACATGCGCAGCAGCACGAGGTTCTCCCGTGTTCCGCCGCGCGGCGCGAGGCTTAGCGACACGGATTGCTCGAACTCGTCTGCGGCGTCGCGCTCCTGCAGGCGCACCGGGCGACCGATCCAGTCCGGCAGGACGACGACCGGCGTGGCTGGCCGTGCCGGTGCGGTCGCCCGCGCGGAGTGTCGCCGCCCGTCCGCGATTGCGTCCAGGCTGGCATAGCGTGCACCGCCTGATGAGGAGCGCACCTCGTCGCGGGCCGTACAGGCGCCGAGGGCGAGGGCGGTCAACGCCAGGGCCAGGGATGTGCGAATGGTGAGCGTCACAGGGCCTTCTCTCGCACGATCTGGTTACGCATCACTTGCGGCGCGCCGATTGAACCGGTCGTCGTCGGGGCGCCTCGCTCCGGGATTGTAGGCGCCTGTACTTGGCCGCGCGCCGGCTCGTCGGCCTGGGCGGCACGTTCGTCCGCCCAGAGCGTCCCGCGTGGCGCAGGGCTCTCTGCGGCGCTGGGCTGACTGGCTTGCTCGGCTCCGTTCCAGGCCGGCAGCAGCGAGAAGCCGTAGCGCTCGTAAGGCATCGGCCCGATGCCGGGCACGCGCCGGGCGACAGTCGGGGGCCTGCCCCGCGGTCGGTCGGACCAGTGCGCGTCGGCGACCGGACTGTTGGTGGGCGCGGCGCGCAGGTCGTTCTCCATGAGCACGGCGACCGGAAAGTCGCTGCGCCGGATCACGGGGGCCGCCGACGCACGGTTAGCGATGACCTCGTCGGGCTGCGGCACGCGCCCGCTCTTCGCCGCTCCGACCGGGGATGCGAGGTCGAGATAGCCGGATACAGGGCCTGTGACGGTCCTGGCGACCCGGGTTGGGGCGGTCTCGCAGGACATCGGTCGGCCGACCGCTGACTGAAACAGGAGGCTGACGACCCGCGGGAACAATCCGTCGTAACGATTGACGACGTCCAGAAACGTGCGCTCCTGATGCATCCGACGCAGCGACAGGGCGTAGCCGTAGACCGTAGCCTCCTTGGGGAACCACGCCACGGCACGCCGGAACCAGCTGAGCGCCGTGTCGAACTGGCAGCGGTTGTAAGCGTACCAGGCGAGCGCCTGCGCACCCTCTCCCGACGCCGTGGCAAGGGTGACCTCGGCGTAACGCTTCAGGCGTTCCGGTTCGATAGCGGGCGGGTCCTCCTGCGTGAGATCCGCCTCGAGAAGATCGATGAACAGCAGGGTGTTGTTCACCAGCGGTTCGCGCCACGCATAGGCTACGTCCTCCGCGTCACGGCGCAAGCCTAGGAGACGCAGAGTATGCGCCAGGCCGTGCGCCACCATGGCGTCGCCGCCACGGGCGATGGCGCGCTTGAACCAGGTGAGGGCGGTGGGCAGGTCGTGTCGCTTGAAGGCGAGCCAAGCCACGAGCGCCGCTTGATCGGGGTCGGGCGCGGTCTCCGCGTACGCCTGGAAAACGGCGAGGTCCTCGGGCGGTACGGACTGGCCGGCCTCGTCGTGGAGCACCGCGCCGATGCGTCCGCGGACGAGATCCACGCGGATCGCGTCGAGGTCCCGGGCGGGCCCGAGCGCGGCGAGTTGGTCGACGTCGGACATCGGCAAGATCTGCATCGCCCGCAGGAGACTGACCCGCCGCTCCTCTGGGCCGAAGCGGCCGGCGGTGAGCACGGCGCGGAGCAGGTCAAGGGCCAGTCCCTGGTGCTCCGTCCGGCCGTAGGCCTCGGCGGCGGCCCAGACCACCTCCGCGTCGGCTGCCTCGATCTCGGACCGGCGGCCCGCCGCGAAGATTGCGAGTTCGGCCCAGCGGCCAGTCCTGGCGAGGGACAGACAGGACTGCCGCAGGGCGCGCGCAGCCACGGCGGCCTGCAGCGCGGCCGATGGCTTCCAGCCCGGCTCAGCCTTGGCCCGGGTGACGAGCGCTGTCCCGAGATCCGCATCGCGGCCGGCCGCGAGAAAGTCCCAGAACCCGTCCTCATCCTCGCCACCGGCGCGCGCGGTCCAGAGATCGGCCGGCGGCTGCCAACCCGGATAGCGCCGTCGCAGCCGCTCGGTCTCCGCCTCCACTCGCGCGCGCTGATGCTGGCTCGCGTAGTAGCGCAGGGCGGTCTCGTCCGGCTTGGCGGCGTCGGCCGTCCCGGCGATGGCGGGCGCGCCGGCCAACAAGGCGACCGCGAGGATCAGCGCGGCGCGCATGTCGGATACCTCGAACGCAGGGCCGCAAGGGCCAGCAGGTGCAGGGTGACGGGGTAGTAGTTCTCACTGTCGGTTCGCACGCGCATCAGAGCCGACGGAAATGGCGCCCCGCGGCTCGCGCAGGCGGCGAGCGCCGGGATGGCGGCGTACCCGGTCTCGGTGAGCCGCGCCGCGACCCGGCCCGTATCCGTCTCGATCAGGGTCAGGCCGGTGTCGGGCTTCTGCCACAGGGCGAGAAACGGCGCGTAAAGGTCCGGATCGGTGACGCCCGCCATCGCGAGGTAGAGCGGGATGCGCAGGGCGTTGTAGCCGAACTCAACCGGGAACCCGGCCGCGGGCCGGGGCGCGGACCCGGACAGCGAGACCCACTCGACCGGCAGCCGGCCGGCTCCGAAGCGTGCGGCCGCGAGCAGGCGGCGCCCGCTGCGCGCCAGCGCGCTCCAGTCGAATTCAGGCGCGAGCAGCGAGACGCGATCCAAGGCCGGGAAGATCCAGTACGATAGGTTGACCACCGGACCGTCGGGACGCTCCTCGGCGGAGAAGCCTGCCACCGCCGGCAGGATCAGCGGACCTTGCGGGGTGCGCGGCAGGATCAGCTTGCGCCCGAGTTCGACGGCGATCCGGCGGCCGGCAACCCGGTGCGAGGGATCGTGCCACGCCTCGGTCGCCTCCGTGAGCGCCCAGGCGACAAGCAGGTCGCCGTCGGAGGCGTCGTTCATGTCGGCGACCGCGGGGCGCTTGTCCGGCTCCCAGCGCCACGCCAGAAGCTGGTCGTCGCGGACCATCAGGTTCGCCCGCGTCCAAGTCCAGATCCGCTCAAACGTCTCGCGGTCGCCCGCCGCCACGGCGAGCAGCATGCCGTAGCCCTGGCCCTCGCTGTGGCTGATGCCGCCGTTGGCGGTATCCACCACGCGGCCCTGCTCAGTGATGAATCGGGCCTTGTAGGTGCGCCACGCCTCGCCGCTGCCGAGAGCCCCGGCGAGAGGCGGCGCGGGGCCGGCCGTCGCTGCTTCGGCCAAGCTCACGGCCAGGAACGTCATGGCCAGGATGCTCATGACCATCCTCAGGATGGCGCCGCCGCGCACGAAGACGCTCATTCCGATCTCCGACCGAGGTTGCGCACGAGCAGTTGAGTTGAGCCAGCGAGACCGCCCGCCAGCAGCAGGCCGAACAGGCCGTAGAGGCCGGCATGCAGAGAGAGCCAGCCGGCCGCGACGCGGCGGAGATTGGCTGGTGCGGGTGGCAGCGTGGCAACGTATCGGGGCTCCGCCGCAGCCTCGATGATCACGGAGCCGTCGATGGACGAAAGCGCGGTGAGGCGGCCCTCCGGCCGCTTCCAAACCCGTGGATGGACGAGGCACGCAACCGCCTCCCGCAAGCTGGCGGCGGTGGGGGCCGTCACCAAGGTCAGCAGATCGTCCTCGGCGGGTCCGGTAATACCCTGCGCGATGAGGGCGGCGGCCTCCGCCAGGACTGGACCGCCCGTCCGCACCCCCCGCTTCCCGTCCGGCTTGGCGGCAGCCTCGGCCACGGCCTCGGGTAGCGGGGGCGCCAGCGCGCTGCAGGCCGCGATGCCGTCGGTGCGCAGCACGCGGCGCCGCAACGCGGGGCCGCTCTCTCGTGACGGTGCTGCCTCATGGTCGGCCCAGGCGTCCAGCAAGGCTTGCGGATCGAGGCCTGCTGCGGTCAGGACGGTTCCGTCCAGGGTCCTAGCGGTTGACACGAAGACGGTCGGTCCGGTTATGGCGGCGCGGCCAGCGGCGAACGCGAAGGGCAGCACCCGGCCGGCGGCGAGACCGAGTCGTGCCACGAGCGTCGCCGCGGCCGCCATGGTGTCGCGATCCGGGGCCGGGACGACGAGGGTCGGGCGTCGGGCCGAGCCGGCGTAGGGGAAGGCCTCGGCGACGGTCTCGGCGATCTCGGGCTGCCGGCCGACCCGCGCTAGCGGCGGGATGGTCAAGCGGCTCGAGCCGGCGAGGAACAGTCGCTCCGTGGGGACCCCCGTCTCGTCCGCGCAGGCCTGGTCATCGGTGCGCGGCAACTCGGCGCGGATCGCGATCCGATTGAAACCCGGACGGAGCAGCCGCAGCGGCAGGAACACCGCGCGGCGGTTCATCGCCTCTCCGCCCGGGCGACCCAGTGGCGCGCTCGCCGCGTTCGCACCGTTGATCTCCACGACGATCTGGGCGCCAGGCGCGAGGCCGGCCGGGTAGCCTGCGTCCAGGTCCAGGATCAGCTTGTCGTAGTCCGCCGGCATGAAGTCGTGCGGCAGGGCGAGGTCGAAGGCGATCCGATGGGTGCGCGCGGCCACGTGCGTGTCGGGGATGCCGAGCTCCGCGAAGGTGAGGGTCTCCCCGTCCGAGACCCTGCGGCCACCCGCATCGGCGAGCGCTCGCAGGCCTCGTGGCGTCCCGAGTGGGTCCGCCCGCGACAGCTCCTTGAGCTGCGCAAGCGCGGCGGTCACATCGGCATCTTCCGGCCCGGTCAAAACCAGGACGGGGCGGCGCTCCGCCGTCCGTGGCAGGAGCGCAAGGCGCGGCCCGGTCACAGGGCCGAGCGACGCCAGATCAACACTCCCGGCGAGTTCGGCCACGCGACCGACCGCGAGCGCCAGCCCGTCGCCATCCTCGGCGGTCGGGCCGAAATCCGCCGCCGGCTGGATGAACCGGCCGGCCAGGACGGTGGCCTGGAGCGCAGCGAGTCCCCGCTCCACGGTGCGCAGGCTCAGCTTCTCACCAGTCTGGATCAGGCGGATTGGCACTGCCCCGTCGGGTCCGCCCCGGATCGCCGGGAGGTCGGCGGGATCGGACGGCCCTTCGGACCTCGCCAGTAGGCCAGTCGTCGCGGGATCGATCTGTGTCCATAGCTCGTAGGTCGCAGGAATGGAGCAGTCGACGCGGTGGCGCTGCGCCACCGCGATGTCGATTCGATTGAAGCCCCGGGACATCACCCCCGGCGGCACGTCGAAGCCGAGGCTGCGGGCACCCCTGGCTCCGTCAATGGCGGCGCTCCCCAGTTCGATGCCGTTGAGACTGAACGTCAGCCGCGCGGTCTCAGGCAGGATCGAGACCGCGGCTACGTAGCCGACCTGGAACCGGCCACCGGCCCGCGCCTCCGCCTCGGTGACGTAGAGTGGGAAGCTCAGGCGGCCGTTCTCGCCCCAGAGCCGCATCGGCGCCGCGATCGCGGGCAGCCGGCGGAGGGTCGGGCCGGTCTCGGCTGCGCCGGCCGGAACCGGCCGCGCGGCGGCAGCCAGCTCGACCGGGGTGACGGTCGCCGCCCGTTCGGTCGAGGGCAGCATCAGAACCGGGGCCGGTCCGGTCCCCGAGAAGGATTGGGCCGAGGCCCCCGCCGCGCAGGTGAGAAGGGTGGCCGCGAGAGCCGGGCGGAGACCGTTGCGCATAGGATTCTCAGGCGGCGGAGCGGATGGTGGCGGGAGCGACCGGCTCGCGGCCGAGCGCACGAAAATCAGGCCCGCGGACGAGGTCCGCGCGATTGGCTTCGGCGCGTTCGACCCCGGCGAGGGCGAAGATTTCGGCGAGCCAGGCCGCAGGGTCGAGCCGCGTCTCGGCGGCGGCCCCGATGGAGGCTGCAGCCGGAGTCGCGACGGTGAGCGCGGCGGGAGCCTCGGCGGCGGCGAGTTCGGCGACCGCGCGTCTCCAGGCTGCGTCCGTGAGCGGCATGCCGACGGAAGCGCCTGCCTCCAGCGCTTGAGCCGGCGGGGCCGCGCGTCGCGCCTGGATGGGCGTCTCCGCATTTGCCGGGACGATCAGCGGCACGGGCACCGTCGCCAGGGGTGGGAGCGTAGCGGCCAGGGGCGCGGCATCCGGGGCGATGGCCGGAGCGACGACCGGGGAAGCGATCAGCGTTGACGGCTCCTCCGCCGCATACGCGCGGATTGACCCTGCCGATGCGGAGGGAATCTCCGTCGGGGTCGGGCGGTCCGGCACGGCCACAGCCGGAGCGGTCAGCGGTTGCGCGACGGGCGGGACGCTGCGGCGGTCGCGGACGGCGTACGTGATGGCTCGCACCGGCTCCGTGACGCCCCAGACGAGGAAGCGCAGACTTCCGGAGAGCAGGTTCTCGTGCCGGTGTCGGCCAGAGAGGAACGCTCGCAGGGCTGACACGTCGCCGTACATCAGCTCGGCGAGGCTGCGGAACATGGCGGGGCCGGAATCCGTGAAGGTCACGTCCCAGGTCTCGCCTGACAGGCCGCTGCCCTGACGGAACGTGAGGGGCCCGCAGGCCGCCTCGGCGAGGACGATCCGGCCCACGCTTCCCGCCCCGGCCGAGACCGGCCACGCCGAGCCGTCGCAGCGGTGCAGGCGGCAGCCCTCGGCTGAGGCCCGCTCTACCATCACCTCGAACACCGCGCCACCGACCGACGCGACGGCGCGCCGCTTCACCGGCAGACTATGGCTGCGTTCCGGCTGCCGGCGCTCGGCCACGACGCCCAGCGCCGCGCCCGCGATCACGAGGTTGAACAGGCACCAGAGCCCGACCACAAGCATCAGGCTGGTCACCCCGGGCTCGAAGAGGTAGCGCCACGCGGCTGTCGCGCAGCCCGCCACCAGCGCGCCGAAGATCGCGAAGAACGGCCATGCCAAGCTCGACAGGTGGTCGTGGTCGAGGCCAACGCCCTTGTTGGTGACATTGAAGCTCGGCTTGCGCGGCGACAGCATCACCGAGACAATTGAGCGGGCGAGATAGACGCCCTGCACGTATTCGTAGAGTTCGGATACCCACGGCCAGCGCACGCGGCCGTAGAGGTAATTCTGCATCATCATGTTGGCGGCCACGTAGGTCGCTGTGAAGGCCAGCGCCTCATCGATCGACGAGACGAAGATCTTCACGTCGAAGAAGATGTGCAGAAGCGGTGCCAGCATGAAGATCAGCCGCGGCAGCGGAAAGAACCAGAAGGTCATGCTGGACAGGTAGCAGAGCCTCTGGATCGGCTTGAGGCCGCGCTTCAGCAGCGGGTTCTTCAGGAGCATGATCTGGAACATGCCCTGGCACCAGCGCGCCCGCTGGCCGATGAAGTCCGCGAAGGTCTCCGGCTGGAGGCCGGCGATCAGCGGCCGGTCGACATAGGCGCTGGTCCAGCCGCGGGCGTGGAGTTCGAATGCGGTCTCGCAATCCTCCGTGATGGTGATGCCCGAGAAGCCGCCGACCGCGTCGAGCGCGGCTCGCCTGAGCAGCGCCGCAGAGCCGCAGAAGAACGAGCCGTTCCATTTGTCGAGGCCGGCCTGCGTGACGCCGTAGAACATCTCGTTCTCGGACGGCATCTTCGTGAATGTGCGCAGGTTCCGTTCCAGCGGGTCCGGGTTGATGAAGACGTGCGGCGTCTGCACCAGAAACAGCTTGGGGTCCTGCGCGAACAGGCCGACGGTCTCGCGCAGGAACGGCCGGAACGGCGCGTGGTCGGCGTCGAGCACCAGGATGAGGTCGGCGCGCGCCTGCGTCAGCCCGTTGTTGAGATTGCCGGCCTTGGCGTGCTCATTGCGCGCCCGGGTGAGATAACGGGCGCCCAGCGCGGCGCAGAGCGCCTGCAACTCGGCCCGGCGCGACCGGGCCGTCTCGGCCCTGGCGGGGTCGGCATCGGCGCATTTCTGATCGGTGCCGCCGTCGTCGAGCAGCCACACGCAGGCGCGCCCGGCCGGGTAGTCGAGATTGCGCGCCGCCGCCAGGGTAACGCCCAGGATTTCCACAGACTCATTGTAGGAGGGGATGAAGATGTCGACGGTGGGGAGTTCCGCCTCGGGCAGCGTCGGCGCCGCGCCACGGGCCAGCGGCTCGACGTTGATGATCAGGCTGACCGTAAGGATCAGCACACAGTAGAGCTCGGCGAGTGCCAGCACGACGCCGAGCCCAAAGCTGACGGGATCGTCGAGCGCCGGCAGCGTGCCGGTGAGCCGCCAGTAGACGTAGCGGATGACCACGGTCGTGCCGAGCGCCAGGAACAACATCCGAGCAAGGCCCCGGCGCGGAAACAGCAGCCAGAGTACGACCATGCCAGCGCCGGCCGCGCCGCACAGCGCGAGCTGAGCTGTCGGGCCGACAGGCTGCACCAGAAATCCGAGGGCGAGCGCGGCGCACAGCGCCCAGGTCGCCCAGAGCAGCCCCATCAGGATGCGCGGTCGCGCGGCCCTGGCGGAGGCCGCCGTCCCGACGGTCACGACGTCCCCCGTCACCAGGCTGTCCAGCGTCGTGGTGCCCATCAGAAGCCCGTCCGCAGATCGAGGGAGGTGTAGAGACCGCCCTTGCGGACGTGGTCGTAGACGTAGCCGGCCGACAGTCCGAGCTGCACCGCACCGATCTGCATGCCACTAAGGTGGCCACCGACCCGCCATTGCCGGTAGTAGTCGTCACCGAGCGCGGTGAATTCCGGCCCGACATACCCGCCGGCGAGCGCCGCGATGCCAAAGCGAACGCGGCCGTAATAGGCGTTGAACGTCGTGGCGTAGGAGCCGGTCGCCTGGAACATCGTGAAGGCGGTCGGCCGGGCATAGTAGTCCAGGGCCGTCTTCAGGCCGACGCCGGTGTGCGTGGTGGTCTCGCTCGCCCCGGACTGAGCGACCTCGTCGTGGCGGGCGTTCAGCCCAACGAAGCCGGTGAGCACGCTGTCTGGACCGACGAGCGCGTAGCCGGCCATCGCGGCGACATCGGTCTGCTGGCCGACGGCGTGGGCCGCGCCGGGGCTCTCAGCCCGGTATGAGCCGATCAGGCCATCGACCCGCACGCGGATACCGCTGGTGAGCAGGTCCCCTGCGGGCGCTGCCGTCACGGTGGCGCTGGCGAATTGCGACCCTTGCGACGCGATGGAGGCCGAGGTGTCGACGGCCACGATCCAGGCGTCGGGGCCGGACGGCGGCTCGGCCCCTGTATACCAGTCGGCGGCCTGGGCGACGGGGCAACCCGCCGTGGCCAGGGCCGCGGCGCACCCGATGAGGCTACGGTGCATATCGATACACTACGTGACTTGCAGGACGCCTTTAGGATCCGGCCAGCAGCCTTAATCGGTCCTTGCTGAAGCGGTTAGGATGCAGAGAAAAGATGGACTAAGCCGCTATAGGCGCCTAAACATGTAGTCTTCGAAAGACGAGGTCCGAGATCTCGCTCCGCCCTTGAAGCACTGGCGTACATCCGTGCGGACCATGCTTGCACGCGCAGCCTGTGGATGGGCGATTTGAGACTAGGCCGACTGGCCTAGTCCGGCCGCGAGGATCCGTAAACCGGCCGCCGCGGCAGCCGCCCGGTTGGCAACGCCGAGGGTGCGCAGGAGCGCCGCCACGTGCACCTTCACGGTGCCCTCACCGAGATCGAGGCTCCGGGCGATCTCCTTGTTGGATCGGCCGGCCACGATGAGTTCCAGCACCTCCCGTTGACGGCGGGTCAGCACCACCTCGCCGGCAGGCGGCGCGGACGCGCTGGGCGGTGGCTCGGCCATGAAGGGAGGCACGTAGATCGCCCCGTCGAGGATAGCCGAGACGGCGCGCAGCACCTCCGCGGTACCCAGCGTCTTGGGCACGTAGCCGTGGCAGCCGGCAGCCAGCGCGGTCAGCACATCGGCACGTGCGTTGGAGGCCGAGACGATGGCGGCCTTGACCGCGGGATAGCACTCGCGCACGGCCGCCACCGAGCCTGCACCCGCCATGCCAGGCATCTGTAAGTCGAACAGGGCCAGTGCCGTCTCAGGTGTCCCGGATAGAGCGGCGATCGCCTCGTCCAAACTTGCGGTCTCAATCACCCGGGCGAAGCCGAGCTGCCGGGTGAGCAGGGAGGTCATGGCGAGGCGGAAGAACTCATCGTCGTCCGCCAGGATCGCGACGCGGCCACAGGTCACTCCATCCGGTTCTGCCGTCGCCATCACCGCGCTCCCGACGCGGTCCGGGCCGGGTCAAGGCCGCACGCCAGCATCGCCCGCGTCTCGGCAGCGGCCGCGACAGCGAGGGCCTGGGTTCTGACCAAGAGCTCGTCGAACGCAACGTCCTCGGTCGCCCGCTCCAGGGCCAAGCAGGCTCGGCTGAGCGGCATGAAGCCCAGAAGGCCGCTTGCCGCTGCCAGGGCGTGCGCCTCCGCACGCAGGACCGCACGCTCGGCCGTTGTACCAGGCGGCTCAAGCGCAGCAGCGCGAGTAGGATCTGCGTTGAAGCCTGCGTCGGAATTCGCGAACGCATGCTCGGCGCGTTCCTGGAATTGTCCCAGCAGCCGGGCCAGCGTGTCTGGAGCGATCAGCGCCATGTTGTCCGCATAGCGCTCACAGTCGAGCGTCGGTTCTGCATCCAGAATTGCGCCGGCCGACCTGTCGAGCCATCGTGCCACCGCGTCACAGAGCTCCTGAGGCAGGAACGGCTTACCGAAGTGATCATCCATCCCGGCAGCTCGGAACGCCTCCACCTGATCCGGCAGGACATTGGCGCTCAGCGCGACCACAGGTACCTGGGCAACTGAACCTGGCAGGCAGCGAATCAGTCGGGTAGCCATCATGCCGTCGAGGCGTGGCATCTGGACGTCCATCAGCACGAGGTCGTAGTTGGCCGCCTCTACGGCGCGCACCGCGTCGATACCATCCGTGGCGAAGTCGACGGTGTGGCCAGCAGCCCTGAGCACGGTGCAGGCCAACTCGCGGTTGATCTCCACATCCTCCACCAAGAGGATGCGTCCGGCTTTGCCCCGACGCGACGAACGGGACGGGATGGCCGCAGCGACGGCGGACGCCAGGGGTAGCGCAAGCGTGAACCAGAAGGTCGAGCCTCTGCCCGCCTCCGATACGAGGCCGATCGTGCCGCCCATCAGCTCGACAAGCCGGCGGCTGATCGCCAGGCCGAGACCGGTGCCGCCGTAATCGCGACGGATCGAGCTGTCGGCCTGCGAGAAGCGCCGAAATAACCGCTCCTGACGGTCAGGCGAGATGCCGATACCCGTGTCCGTCACGCTGAATCGGATCAGGTCGCCAGCCAGGCTCATCCCTTCATGGCGCAGGCTGACGGTGACGCTGCCTCGAGGCGTGAACTTCACGGCGTTGTTGAGGAGGTTCAGGAGGATCTGCCGCAGTCGCCCGGAATCACCCGCGAGGGAGCTTGGAACGACGTCATCGATCCGCACGACGAGGTCGAGGCCCTTTGCAGCCGCTGACGTTCCGACGATGCCTACGCAGGCATCGACCAGTGGGCGAACCGCGAACGGCGCGGAGTCCAGGCTAACTGCGCCGGCCTCAACGGACGCGAAATCTAGGATGTCGTCGACGATGGTGCGTAGGTTCGAGCCTGCCGTCGCGGCGAGCTCCGCGTAACGTTTAAGATCGCCGTCGAGACGCTCGGATTCTGCTAGCAAACCGGCGAAGCCAATCACCGCATTGAGCGGCGTGCGGATTTCGTGGCTCATGGCGGAGAGGAACTCTGTCTTGGCTGCGTTGGCGCACTCTGCCTCGATCCGTGCGGCCTCGGCCGCCGCCTTGGCCTCAATCAGCGCACGCTCGCCGTCCTTCCGGGTGGTGATGTCGAGAGTCAGGCCAACGATTCGCACCGCGACGCCGTCCCGGTCGAGTTGTGGGCGTCCGATCGCCTGGATCCATCGGCGATCGCCTCCAGCTATGGGGACACGAAACGCGACGTCGAAGGTCCTGCGTCCCGAAGAGGCCTCCCGCACCGCCCGTAGGGTCGCCGCGCGATCATCCGGGACGACCCGGCGCATCCAATCGGCGACGTCTACCACCGCAGGGCGATCCTCTGGCAACCCGAGCCGGCATGCGCTTTCAGGCGAGAGGATCATCTCGCCAGTCGCAAGGTCGATGGCGAACAGCCCGGCCCCCGCCGCTTCCTGAGCAAGGCGCAGGAGTTCGCCCTTCTCCGCCAGCGCCTCCCGCGCACTCACGACCTCGTCGATGTCGAGGGCAGACCCGAGCCAGCCGATCAGGTCGCTGCCCATGTGCAGGGGCCGGAACACAAACTGGTGCCAGCGGAAGCGACCGTTCCGGTCGCGGACGCGACCCTGGACCTCGCAGAACCGGCCGTGCACGCGCGCCTTGGCGTAGGCGTCGCCGATCTGGCCGGCGTCGTCAGGGTGGAACCGGTCCGTGCGGGCGGCGCGAGTGGTAGGAATCGGCCCACAGTAGGTTTCGAAGGCTTGGTTAACGTAGACCGTCTCGCCCGTGTCGGCGCGTTCCATCCAGACCAGTTGCGGCAGCGTATCTACGAGCGCCCGGTAATGGTCGCGGCTCGCGCGCAGGTCCGCATGAGTCCGCTCATGCTCGGATGCCTCGCGGATAGTGACGATGCGGTCACCGGTGCCGGAGACGTTCCGGACGACCAGCACCGTCGCGACCCAGCGCGCGCCCGCATCGCGCATTCGGACAACAGCTGTGTCGGAGCCGCACGGCTGTGCGGTAGTAGCGAGGGCGGCCTCGTCCTCCGGGTGAACAGCTTCGTGCAAGAACCGGCCTACAAGGGAAGTGGCTACCTCGCCGAGGAATGCCTGCCCGCCCGCGGATGCGAAGGTCACCCGCCCCGCAGGATCGAGGCGCAGGATCAGCCCGGCGACGGCGTCAACGACCTGGCGCAGCGCCTCAGCCTTAGAGCCGGGCGACACGTGGCGCGGGTCGGTCATCGCCGAAAGGCCCGGCGACCAGTGGCGCTCCACGGGCGTTGGCAGGTTGAGGTGCAAGCGGGATGAGAAAAGGCCTGATCTGCGGTCATCGGCTGCGATACGGCGCGGGCGCTGGGTTACAAAAGTGCGCGCAGTCTCGTCTCGGAAGGTTAACCGTCTCTTTACCCTAATGCGGGCTATGAAGATTTCTAAGGGATCATCTTCAGACTGCCAGTGTCGAATTGAATTTGCCCGGATCACAATAACGACATGTGCGATGGCGGTGACCGGCGCGAAGCGCCCCGATTCTTGGTGACCCTCTCGGCTCGGGTCCGAGATGCAGCGCGCGCCTATCGAACGGCGATTCTCGATGTGAGCACGGGTGGACTTCTGATGATAGTGCCGAAAGACTTTGTGGCTGATCCCGGCACCCGACTCGAGATTGAGGTGGCGATGATCGGCACCGTGCGCGTGCGTGTTGTTGCGACCAGCGAGCGCGGCGTCCATCTCCGCATCGACTCGGATGCAGATGCATACGGTCTCGCCGTTCGAAGGGTGTATAGAATTGTTCAGTCTTGGTAGCGGTGGCCTCAGGTGTTGAAATTGATTAATCTATAGACCACGAGAAGACGGTTCCGCATGCTGTCAATACTGTAGATAATTTGCACGAACCTTCACCTGTGTGGATGGATGCAATCCAATCGGGGGAGCCGCTTAGACCCCAGCTATATCAGGCGTCCTGACTTAGGTCGCGCGCCGCATCCACCGACGCACATACAAAAGCTGCGCTCAAGTCACATCAGGAAAGATACGCATACACGGCCTAAATAACCTAAATCATTGTGTTTTGGGGTACATAAGTTTGGTTCTCCGCCGTCGCTCCGTGCAGGAAAGTGAGAGCCCCGCTTGAGCGGCGCGTGGCGGCAGGTCGATGTCGTCGAGGCGCTAAACGCTTTCGCCGAGGCGTTGTTCAGCGTGCCATGGCGCCATGGACTCTCGGAACCTCAACCAGGGCCCCGGCGCACTGGATCTTGGTTCGCTTTGAAGCGCATGCTGACTGGCCCTTAGCAAGGGCGTCCTACAACCTCGATCCATCTCGACATCCGGACACGTTGACGTAGAGGATATGTTAGCTGACCTTTGCTAGTTGTAGTTAGTTTGAATTTGTGGCCCGTTAACTCGACATTAGCAACTCACACACCTACTGGTTGTAAGCGGCAGCCGTCGACTGCGGGAGTTTCAGACTAATCAAGAAATCTCGGGGGCAGCACCATGGGCAGGGCACTGGGCGGCAAACCGTTGGTCCTTGTTGTCGAAGACGATGCTGTCACCCGCATGGCAGCCGTGGCCATGCTTGATAGCGCCGGGTATGAGGTGGTGGAAGCAGATAGTGGCTCGTCTGCTGTTCAGGAGCTTATGCGGGTCCCGGGAATCCGTGTGATCCTGACCGACATCGACATGCCGATGGGCATCGATGGTATCAAGTTGGCGGCCTGCGTGAACTTGGGCTGGCCAGGCATCAGCATTGTCATGACATCGGGCAAGGTGAAGCCTCTGCCTGGTGACGTGCCGAGGAATGCTTGTTTCGTGCCGAAGCCCTACGGCGAGGCGAAGGTGCTCGCTGCGATCAGCCGGATGATGGCTCAGTGACCCTCACGTTTTCGCAACAGGTTAGAAGCCGCATGTAAAAGGCGGATCTGCGGCACTCGCAAACAAGCGAGCGTTAACCTTGCCGGTCCATTAATGCTTGTCGGTAGCCTCGTGCGTATCGGCGGGCCCTTTATGACCTCAGTCTCCAGCTCCACAGCGGCGCTCCTGCAGTACTTCCGTGATCGTGAAGCCAGGTCGGACGCACCAGGTACGAACACCAACGGCGCCAAGGCTCTACCGGCGGACACGGCTGGAGCGGGTCTTAAGCTCGCGTCGGTTCAAACTAGCAACGTCGGTTCCGCTGCCTCTACCGAACTCGATGTCTCGCAGGTCCAGGACCGTCTCGGTTCGCTCATCGATGCGCAGGTTTCATCCGGAAAGCTGACAGACTCGCAAGGCGATGTGCTCAAGAGGGTCCTGAATCAAGGTTCCACTGCCTCGGACGACTCCAGCGCTGTCGCGACAACGCCTGAGACTGTCCCGCAACCCAAAGGACCAACAAAAGCGGAGCCCTCAACAGCCGACTTATCTTCGCAAGGCGCAGGAGGCGTGCAAGACTCTGGTGCCGTGTTAGCGGCGTTTATCAAGAACCTGCAGAGTACGCAGGTCTCCAGATCGGGGTACGGCAGCACCGGCTCCACTGGCTCAGCAACAATCGTGGGCACGCGGGTTCTCGACGTGAACACGTAAGTGCTGCTCGTGAAAAGAATGGTGGTGCATCGTCCCGAGGCGGCAGGCCTGCATTGATCCAGCACCAGCGCATCAAGGCACCGGCGCGTCGGTCCTGCGCCGTGCGCTTCCGATCGATCTATGCGACGGCCGGGGTGACCTAACGTCGCCCCTAGTGCAGTGACTCAGACGGATGGTTCAGGGGATCGGCTGACGGCTGCGATGATGTCGGTGGCGGGTTTGGTCCAGACGAAAGGTCTGGCGCGTCGGTTGTGCTCGGCGATGTAGCGTTTGATCGCCGCCTGTAGATCGACAACGCCGGTGAAGGAGCCTCGCCGCAGCCGACGCCGGGTCAGCGCTGAGAAGAAGCCCTCGACCGCGTTGAGCCACGAGGCCGAGGTCGGGGTGAAGTGGAACGTCCAGCGCGGGTGCCGGGCGAGCCAGGCGCGCACCTTCGGATGTTTGTGGGTCGCGACGTTGTCGAGGATCGCGTGGATCGCCTTGCCGGGCGGGACGGTGGCCTCGACGGCGTTGAGGAACCGGATGAACTCACCGTTCCGGTGGCGCTGCATGCAGCGGCCGAGCACGGTGCCCGCCAGGACGTCGAGGGCGGCAAACAGCGTCGTGGTGCCGTGACGGGTATAGTCGTGGGTCTGGGCGGCGGGATGGCCGGGGGCGAGCGGACGGTCCGGGCGGGTCCGCTCCAGCGCCTGGATCTGGCTCTTCTCGTCGATGGACAGCACTACCGCGTGGGCGGGTGGATCCATGTAGAGGCCGACCACGTCCTCGACCTTGGCGGCGAAGGCAGGATCGCGCGAGCGCTTGAACGTGCGCAGCCGATGTGGCTGAAGGCGGTGAGCGTCCCAGATCCGTTGCACGGCCCGCAACGAGATCCCGACAGCCCGTGCCACGGCACGTCCGGTCCAGTGGGTGACCTCGCCGGGCGGTTCCGAGCAGGTCAGCGCCAGGACCTCGGCCACCGTCTCGGTCGAATGGGGCGGCGTGCCGGGCGGACGCGTCTTGTCGCGCAGCAGACCTTCGACGCCAGCCTCGGCGTAGCGCCGCTGCCAGCGCCACACGGCCGGGCGGCTGACGCCCGCCCGCCGGGCGACGTCCTGGACACTCAGGCGCTCGGCCGAGAGCAAGACGATGCGGGCGCGCTGGGTGTGCTTGAGCGGGCGAGAGCGGTCGCTGGCGATCGCAACCAGCCGTGCCGCGTCGCTCGTATCGAGCAGAACGCATACCGTCTGAGCCATGGCCCAGACTCGCACGCCTCACCGCCTGCGTGAATCCTATGTCCGCGTCACTGCACTAGGAGCCCGTCCGAGTAAACCTTTCGACGGCGGGGCCTGGGGGTGATTCACTCGGCTCATGGCCAAGGTGTTTCGCTCCTGGGATGTGGATCAGGGCTGGCTGCTGCCGCCCTCGCTGCATGAGTTCGTGCCGCCCGGGCACATGGCGCACTTCGTCCGCGACACGGTGCGGGAAGCGCTCGATCTTTCGGCCATCCTCGACACCTACAGCGAAGAGCGCGGCTACCCGCCCTACCATCCGGGCATGATGGTGGCGCTCCTGCTCTACGGCTACAGCCGCGGCCTGTACTCCTCGCGTCAGCTCGCCCGGGCCTGCGAGGAGCGGGTCGACGTCATGGCGGTGACCGGGCTGAACCGGCCGGACTTCCGAACCATCGCCGACTTCCGCAAGCGCCACCTCGTGGCCCTGTCCGACCTGTTCGTGCAGGTGCTGCGCCTGTGCCGGGCGGCTGGTTTGGTCCAGTTCGCCCACGTGGCGGTGGACGGGACCAAGGTGAAGGCCGACGCCTCCCGCCACAAGGCGATGAGCTACGGACGCATGAAGACGGCCGAGCCGGCGCTGGCCGCCGAGGTCGACGCCTGGCTAGAGCAGGCGCGCGAGGCGGACGTGGCCGAGGATGAGGCGCAGGGTGCGACCCGTCGTGGGGACGAGACGCCGGACTGGATGGCCGACAAGCAGCGACGGCTGGAGACGATCCGTGCCGCCAAGGCTGCGCTGGAGGCGGAAGCGGTCGACCCGCCCAACCCCGAGGACGAGAGTGGGCCGAGTGCATCCTCGGGCATGCGTTGGCAGGGGCGGCCTCTGCGCGGTGAGGACGGCGGTCCGCCCGACCGGGCACAGCGCAACTTCACCGACCCGGACAGCCGCATCCTGCCCACCCGCGACGGGTTCGTGCAGGGCTACAACGGGCAGATCGCCGTCGATGCCGCGCATCAGGTGATCGTCGCGCACCGCCTCGTGACCAACTCGGCCGACTCCCGCGCCCTCGTGCCGCTCGTGGACGACGTCCACGCTCATCTCGGGCGCAAGCCGCGAGAGCTCTCCGGCGATGCCGGCTTTGCCAACGAAGCGAACCTCGTCGCGCTGCAGGAGCGGCGGATCACCGCCTACCTGGCTCCGGGTCGGGCGCGTCATGGCGAGGCGGACGCGGCCGGCCGCAGAAGGCTGACGAAGATGCCGTTGATGAGCGCAATGGCTGTGCGCCTGAAGCGGGCTGGCCGCCGCAGCCGCTACCGCCTCAGGAAGCAAGTGGTCGAGCCCGTGTTCGAGCAGATCAAGCAGGCCCGGGGCTTCCGACAGTTCCTGCTCCGCGGCCTCGATCAAGTCCGGGGCGAATGGGCGATGATCTGCACCGCCCACAACCTCCTCAAACTGGCGAAGGCCGGGCACTGAGCCCAAAGCCGACGCACACGTCTGCCCAGACTTCGACGCTCATCCCACCTCGTGAACTCGTTACTCGGACGGGCTCCTAGATGTTTGGTCCCGCTGTGTGGTGGTACGACTGATGCCGCATGGAGGGACGCGCTATGGGACAGGTTCTCCTGATCCTCACCCGATTTCCCGGTTCTCCCGCACTTTGCGTGGATTAGGCAGCGAGGAGCACGCGGCGGTGGAGGGGTGCGAAGCTGGCGCGGCCGTACATGGCACGCTTGAGCATCTTCAGCCGAGTGATCTGCTCTTCGGCCTGCGCGTTGCTCCAGGGCATCGTAAGCGCCGCCCGAACCGCCGGCCCCTCCAGCGCCAAGCCAGCCGCGAAGGTCTTCAATGCCGCCACGCCGCAGGTGCGCGTCTCGAGGAGCCATCTGTCGAGTTCGCCGGCCGCATCCACCGGTCGGTCGCCATCTAGGCCACAGGCGCGCACCAACATCGTGAACCACCGCGCCAGATCGGCGACGCGTGCTGCTTCGGCGTCGTGCCGGATGCGAGCAAAGTCGGCCGCGGCACGGGGCGGCACCGTCTTGATCGGCTGAACCAGGGTCCAGGCCAGTTGCTTCGGAGAGGCGATCGGTTCTGCTTTGGGAGCCTCCGCGCTCGTCGCTTCGGTTCGCGACAGCTACTTGTGGGCGGTGCGCGGCGCCGGCACCGTGCGCCGCTCGGCGACTTAGCGGTGCACCTGCCGATGAGTTCCAGCAAAGCCCTGATCGCGGATCTCGCGCCAGAGCGCTATGGCGTTCTGAAGACGGCTTCTCACCCCGAGCCGGAGTTGCGGGACGGTCAGCGAACGGACGCTCTTAAGAAGCGCCGACGGCTGTCGGTACGGCTGACATGGGTCGGTATGAGCCCGTCCGCTTTTGCAGCGGCACTTCTCCGGAGCGGACCTGCTTCTTACGGCCAGGATCGGTCGCCGCTGACTGCGCGCATGAAGGTCTCAGATGGGTGGATTTGCGATGGTCCGCTTTGGGACCAGATCGGGGAGAAGCGGTCGCCACCGAAGCGCCCACTTACCTCCCTCGAACATCATTACGGCCAAGCTGGTTTTCTCGACCGCTCGGTCTTTGCTGGTTTATCGTAGAGCGGCATCGCCATTGATGTGGGTTGGAGATCTAGCATGCCTCACGTTTTGCTGATCGGCTACGCGCCTGATGCCGTCGATTACTCCGATCCGACGCTGCCCCCAGGCATCGATGCGGGAAAGATCGCTGCAGGTATCGATGCTGGCTTAAAGCAGATGCGAGACAAAGGCTGGCAGACTGATTTCTGCGCGATCCGACCAAACGAATCGATTACGGAAACGATTGAGCAGCAGCTTACGTCCGTTCAATATGATTGCATCGTAATTGGTGGTGGCGTTCGGATGAGTTCAAGGTACCTCAATCAATTCGAGATGGTTATCAACGCCGTGCGCGAGAATGCTCCGGGTGTGCCCATCGCCTTCAATACGCGACCTGAAGATAGTGCCGATGCCGCAGAACGTTGGATATCGACGCAATAGCCAAGTCTTGGAGCGTCCCGATGTGAACGGACGTCGGCGCTGACCGCGTCGAGTGGATTTGTGCCTATCCGCTTCCGAGCGGGAGAAGCATCAGAGCGGACGTCGCAGTCCCGCCCGCTCAT
>NZ_JALNUM010000008.1:0-94790 GCF_026540795.1 Methylobacterium sp. GC_Met_2 | reverse complement strand
CCCTGCAAGAGCGCTCTCCGCCGAAGCGGACACCGGTTCGGGGGAGAGCGCGTCACGACAAAGACTTCGAGCCAGTCCCATTGCCGTGCGATCGGGCATGGCTCGAAGGACCGGTGCGCCGTGCACTGGGCCACAAGCATCCCGCCGTCTCGACGGCGGGCGTCGACCCAGATCGATGTGACTCACGCCGGCCTTCGTCTTGACGGAGCGCCGGCGTTGCTTTGTCCTGTCTCCGCCTGGTCTTGGGGAGACTCGGATGTCGGTCGGTTCCATTTTTCGGGCCGGGTGTTTCGTGGCCCTGATCTGTGTGGGGGCGGCGGTTCTGGCCGGCGCGGCCTGGGGTGATGCGTTGACCGACGGGCGCTTTCGCGCTGAGGTGGCAGCGCTGATCCGGGAGATCCGGCCGGGGGTGAAGGTCCTCCTCGAGGCGGATCCGGCGCAGCTCAGCGTCGGCACGAAGACGATCGATCTGACGAACCTGTATCAGCGCATCGACGGCCTCTCCGAGCCCGGGCGCCGGCATGAGGTCGAGGAATTCCTCGCCGTGGCTTTCGCGAAGGCCGCCCCCGCACCGGACACGGGCGACTTCGCGACGATCCGGTCGCGCCTGCGGCCGCAACTCGTGCCGGACGAGATCCTCCAGCAATACGCGATGCTCGCGCATCGTCGGTTTTCCGAGACGCTGCACGTGGTCTACGTGCTCGACGAGCCGAATCGCTATCAGTACGCGACCCGCGAGATGCTCGCGGGCTGGCAGATCGATCCCGCACAGGTGGAGACAACGGCCGTCGCGAACTTGGCGGTCACGTCGAAGGATGCGCCGTTCGAACTGGTGCTCGGGGACGGTGCGCCCCTGTTCGCCATGGCCAATCCGGGGGACGATTTCGCCACCGCGCGGCTGCTCGTGCTGCCTTATCTCAACGAGATTCGGAGCGCCCTCAAGACCGACAGCATCACGCTGGCCGGACCGACGCGCAACCTGCTCCTCGCCTGGCCGTCCGGCAGCCCCGCGCGGCGCGCGTTGGCCGCGGAGGCCACGCGTTACCTGCGCACGGGCCCGTACGGCCGCAGCGACGAACTGTTCCGCTTCGACGGCCGCCAGCTCCGGCCCCTGAACACGATGGAGCGGGCCGATCACGGCCGGTGATTTGCGGCGGCCGCCGGCCGAACCCCTTGCAAGCCGGGCCGCGATGAGGCATTGGGCGGTGCGCTAGGAGTGTAGCTCAACTGGTCAGAGCGCCGGTCTCCAAAACCGGAGGTTGCGGGTTCGAGTCCCTCCACTCCTGCCAGACATCCGGCCCGATCCCACGCAGCGGCCCGGTCGACAAGCCGGTGGAGTTGCGTTAGAGCGGGCGAAATCCGAGATCTGAAGCGACCGTCGGTGCGGGCCCATCCGGGTCCTCGGCGCCGTCATTCGCGTTCCCGGAGCGGTCTCTGCCCGGGGCCGAACACGCACAGACACTGGCGCCATGGCATCGAACGAAGCGACCAAGAAGGTGGACCTGGTGCGCGGCGCGGCCCGCGGCCCCGTGAACCCGCCGCCGGCCCGTCCGGCGACGCCGGTTCGTGCGCCGCAGAAGCGTGCCACACCGGGCGAGTTCTTCGCGCAGGTCCGCGACGAGGCCCGCAAGGTCACGTGGCCATCCCGCCGGGAGACCACGATCACGACGATCATGGTGTTCGTGATGGTGGTGGTCGCAAGCCTGTTCTTCACGGTGGTGGACCAGGCCCTGCGCTTCGTGGTTGGCCTGATCCTCGGTCTTTGAGATTTTGGGCCTCTGAGGCCGGGCACCATCGGACGAGGGAGACCTCGCAGACGTATCGGAGTTGAACGGAACCGTGTCGAAGCGCTGGTACATCGTCCACGCCTACTCGAACTTCGAGAACAAGGTCGCGCAGTCCATCAAGGACCAGGCGGCCCAGCGCGGGCTGTCCGAGCTGTTCGACGAGGTGATGGTCCCGATCGAGAAGGTCGTGGAGGTGCGCCGCGGCCGGAAGGTCGATGCCGAGCGCAAGTTTTTCCCCGGCTACGTGCTGGTGAAGTGCGACCTCACCGACGAGGTCTACCACCTGATCAAGAACACCCCGAAGGTCACGGGCTTCCTGGGCGCCGACAAGTCGAAGCCGGTTCCGATCCCCGATTCCGAGGCCGAGCGGATCAAGGGGCAGGTCGCCGAGGGCGTCGACCGGCCGAAGCCCTCCGTGTCCTTCGAGATCGGCGAGACCGTACGGGTCGCCGACGGGCCGTTCGCCAGCTTCAACGGCACCGTCGAGGAGATCGACGAGGCCCGCTCCCGCCTCAAGGTGGCCGTGTCGATCTTCGGCCGCGCCACGCCGGTGGAGCTCGAATACGCCCAGGTCGAGAAGGCCTGAGCCTGCTTGTTTCGGCGGCCTTCCGGCCGCTGGTCTTTCGCGGCCGTCGCTGAGCGGCAGCCGAGAAGCCGCCGCACCTCGATAGGGATGCGGCACCATCCGCGGGAGATCCGCCCGGCCTCGCCTCCGGGATCAACGGCTCGCACCGCGACCTGCAACCGTCCGACCCGCCGCGCTTCAGGCTGCGTGGGGGCGGATTATCATTGGGAGCAGTCCCATGGCGAAGAAGATCACGGGTTACGTGAAGCTTCAGGTCCCGGCCGGCGCAGCGAACCCGTCGCCGCCGATCGGCCCCGCGCTCGGTCAGCGCGGCCTCAACATCATGGAATTCTGCAAGGCCTTCAACGCGAAGACCGCGCAGATGGAGAAGGGCACCCCGATCCCGGTGATCATCACCGCGTATCAGGACCGCTCCTTCACCTTCGAGATGAAGCAGCCCCCGGTCACCTTCTTCCTGAAGAAGGCCGTCGGCCTGAAGATCGGCAAGAAGCCGGCCTCCGGCTCCAAGACCCCGGGCAAGGGCCCGACCGTCGGCAAGATCTCCGAGGCGCAGCTCCGCGAGATCGCCGAGAAGAAGATGCCCGACCTCAACTGCGACTCGCTCGAGTCGGCCGTTGCCATGATCCGCGGCTCTGCCCGGGCCATGGGCCTTGAAGTCACGGCCTGAGGGAGGACATCATGGCTAAGGAAGGCAAGCGCATCCGCGCCGCCCGCGAGGGCATCGAGGTCACCAAGCTCTATCCCCTCGACGAGGCGATCAAGCTGGTGAAGGAGCGGGCGACCGCGAAGTTCGACGAGACGGTCGAGGTCTCCATGAACCTCGGCGTCGATCCCCGTCACGCCGACCAGATGGTTCGCGGCGTCTGCAACCTGCCGAACGGCTCCGGCCGGACGGTGCGTGTTGCGGTCTTCGCCCGCGGCGCCAAGGCGGACGACGCCAAGGCTGCCGGTGCCGACATCGTCGGCGCCGAGGATCTCTTGGAGATCGTGCAGAGCGGCAAGATCGAGTTCGATCGCTGCATCGCCACCCCGGACATGATGCCGCTGGTCGGTCGTCTCGGTAAGGTGCTGGGCCCGCGCGGCCTGATGCCGAACCCGAAGGTCGGCACCGTCACCATGGACGTGAAGAGCGCCGTCGCCGGTGCCAAGGGCGGCTCGGTCGAGTTCCGCGTCGAGAAGGCCGGCATCGTCCATGCCGGCGTCGGCAAGGTCTCGTTCGACGCCGACAAGCTCGTCGAGAACATCAAGGCGTTCGCCGACGCGGTCGCCAAGGCCAAGCCCGCGGGTGCCAAGGGCACCTACGTCCAGCGCATCGCCGTCACCTCGACGATGGGCCCGGGCGTGAAGGTCGAGCCGAACACCGTGCTCACCGCCTGACCCCAGGCGAATCGTCCACGCTGCGAAGCGCCCGGCCGGAAACGGCCGGGCGTTTTTTCGTTGTCGATGCTCCCTCACGCCATTCTCACCACGAAGGGGGGCGCCAAGCCCCAAGGCTGTGCTAGATAAGCCGCCATGCGATGCACCCTGACGGTTTCCTCCAAGCGACGCATCCTGTGCGTCTTCCCCGCTTACACCCCGTCCTTCGGGACGTTCTCCCACGCCTACCCGCTGATGGGCGGGGTGAAGGCGTTCATGCCGCCGCAAGGCTTGCTGCTGATCGCAGCCTATATGCCGGAGGCGTGGGAATGCCGGTTCATCGATGAGAATATCCGCCGCGCGGGTCCGGCCGACTTCGCCTGGGCCGATGCGGTGTTCGTCTCCGGCATGCACATCCAGGAGCCGCAGATCCACGACATCCGCGACCGCGCCCGCGCGGCCGGCAAGGTCACGGCCCTGGGCGGCCCCTCGGTCTCGGGCGCCCCGGAGAAGTACCGCGACTTCGATTACCTCCATCTCGGCGAGATCGGCGACGCCACCGACCAGCTCATCGCGCGCCTCGATGCCGACCTGACGCCGCCGCCCGCCCAGGTGGTGCTGGAGACCAAGGATCGGCTCGCCCTTTCGGATTTCCCGGCCCCGGCCTACGAGGCGGCGCCGCTGAAGCGCTATCTGATCGGCTCGCTGCAATTCTCCTCGGGCTGCCCGTATCGCTGCGAGTTCTGCGACATCCCGCAGCTCTACGGCCGCCAGCCGCGCCTGAAGAGCCCGGAGCAGATGTGCGCCGAGCTCGACGCGATCATCAGCCAGCCGGGCCACCCGGCGGTGGTCTACTTCGTGGACGACAACTTCATCGCCAACCGCAAGGCGACCCGCGAGATGCTGCCGCACCTCGTGGCGTGGCAGAAGAAGAACGAATACCCGCTCCAGTTCGCTTGCGAGGCGACGCTGAACATGGCCAAGCAGCCCGAGATCCTCGAGCTGATGCGGCAGGCGAACTTCATGACCGTGTTCGTCGGGATCGAGACCCCGGAGACGGAGGCGCTCAAGGGGATCGACAAGACCCACAATGCCGCCGTGCCGATGTACGAGGCGATCGAGACGCTGAATTCCTACGGGTTGGAGGTGACCTCCGGCATCATCCTGGGGCTCGATTCCGACAGCGACGCATCCGAGCAGAACCTGATCGACTTCATCGACCGCTCGGCGATTCCCGTCCTGACCATCAACCTGCTCCAGGCCCTGCCCAAGACGCCGCTCTGGGACCGGCTGGAGCGCGAAGGCCGGCTCCTGCACGATGCCAGCCTGGAATCGAACGTCCTGTTCAAGCGCCCCCACGATTCCGTGGTCAGCAGCTGGCGCCGGGCGATCGCGCACGCCTACGAGCCCGAAAAAATCTTCGAGCGGTTCAAGCATCAGTGCGCGGTGACCTACCCGAACCGCATCACCACGCCGACCGCCGGCAAGCTGACCTTCACCAACCTGCGCCGCGGTCTGATCCTCGGCTTCAACATCATCACGCGGGTCGGGATGTTTTCGGATTACCGCAAGCCGTTCTGGAGCGCGGCCGGCTATGCCCTGAAGCGCGGGCAGATCGAAGCGGTGTTCAATATGGGCTTCGTGGCCCACCACCTGATCCGCTTCACCCGTGAGGCCCTGCGCGGCGAGCACAACGCCTCGTTCTACGCCGCCAAGGCCGCGGAGGCGAAGGAGGCCCGCGACCGGAGCTGGTGGGAATCGGCAAGGCGGAAGCTGGCGCCGGAGCGCGAGGCGGCATAGCCTCACGGCCTGCTGTCTGAAATGCGGAACTCCGTCATGACCGACATCGACCTGCCTCCTGACCTCGACCGCTTCGTGCGAAGCCAAGTCGATGCCGGCCGATTTCGGGATCCGTCTGACGTGATCGCCGCGGGATTGCGCCTCTTGGAAGAGGCCATCGCGACCCAGACTGGGCATCGCGACCATCTTCTGGCTTCGATCGCCGCGGCATTCGATGATCCCAGTCCGGGAGTCGCCGTTGCTGTCGCGTTCGACCGCTTGGAAGGGCGGCACGCGCGCCGGGTGAGCAACGGCGGTGAGCCTTGAGATCTTCCTCCGGTCGGAGGCCGTTGGGGATCTCGTTTCTCTGTACGACTATATCGCCATCGAAAGCCTGGAACGGGCGATAGCCCTCATTCGTCGGATCCGGAGCCGCTGCGAGTCGCTATCCGAACTTTCCAGGGCAGGGCGTGCCCGGGACGATCTCAGGCCAGGGCTGCGGCTCATCGCTTTCGAGCGCCGCGTTGTCATCGCATATGCCCTGCGCGAGACGCGGATCGAGATCCTGCGCATCCTCTACCGCGGGCGAGACGTCAATGCACTGCTCAGTCAGGTCTGAGGGCCAGAACACGCGGGAACTGCGCTTGGATGGCGGAGTGATGGCGTGCAGCCCCTTGCCTGCGGCGGAAAAGTCGCGCTTCGGGTCTTGGCAGGCCGCTTGCCAGGCTCTATACACCGCGCTTCACGCATTTATCCTTACGGAAGGAAACGGCCGATTGGCCGGTTTCCGCTCGAAATGTTGCCCGGGCAACCGGGTGGCACTGGCCGGCAGGATCCAGAGGGCACCACGCCCCGCGGAGCCTCGTCCGGCCATGTCCTGTCCGAGACTGCAGGTGCCGGTTCGCCGGCTTAATCCACCAGCCTGCACAGACGGGGAAGACCGAATTCGAAACGCTTCGCCACGGCTCAGGCCGTGGAGGGGTATCGGTTTGAACCAACTCACCCGAAGCGACCCCTCAGGGGCACGTGTGGGGACAGGGCCGCGAAGCGTCGTTCGGACGTTCCCGGTCTTTCGAAGGCCGAGACCACGTCCGGGCGGCATGTGCAACCGGCGGGCCCGATTTTCGGGTTCCGCCAACCGGAGAGAGCCCAGTGGACCGGACAGCAAAAGCTGACCTCGTCTCGACGCTCAACGGCGTGTTCAATCAGAGCGCCGTCGTCGTCGTGGCCCACTACAAGGGCCTCACGGTCGCCGACATGCAGAAGCTGCGTTCGCAGATGAAGCAGGCCGGCGCCACCGTGAAGGTCGCCAAGAACAGCCTCGCCGGCATCGCACTCGATGGTACGGACGTCGCCTCCATCAAGCCGCTCCTGAAGGGCCCGACCCTGCTCGCCTATTCCGGCGATCCGGTCGCAGCCGCCAAGGTCGCGGTGGATTTCGCCAAGACGAACGACAAGCTCGTGATTCTCGGCGGCGCAATGGGCGCGACAACCCTGAACCCGGACGGCGTGAAGGCCCTCGCCTCGCTCCCGTCCCTCGACGAACTGCGCGCCAAGATCGTGGGCCTCGTACAGGCGCCCGCGACCAAGATCGCCCAGGTCGTCAATGCGCCGGCGGCCAAGCTCGCCCGCGTGTTCGGGGCCTATGCCACCAAGGACGAGGCCGCCTGAGGGCCTTCAAAAACCCTTCGTTCGAACCGATATCTGAGAGGAATTCACAATGGCTGATCTTGCCAAGCTCGTCGACGACCTGTCCTCGCTGACCGTTCTCGAGGCTGCCGACCTGGCCAAGATGCTTGAAGAGAAGTGGGGCGTCTCGGCTGCCGCTGCCGTCGCCGTGGCCGCTGGCCCGGCCGCTGGCGGTGGCGCTGCCGCCGTCGAGGAGCAGACCGAGTTCACGGTCGTTCTCACCGCCGCCGGCGACAAGAAGATCGAGGTCATCAAGGAGGTCCGCGCGATCACCGGCCTCGGCCTCAAGGAAGCCAAGGACCTGGTCGAGGGCGCGCCCAAGCCGGTCAAGGAAGCCGTCACCAAGGACGAGGCCGAGAAGCTCAAGGCCCAGCTCGAGAAGGCCGGCGCCAAGGTCGAGCTCAAGTAAGGCGACGATGGGCCGGTCCCGGCCCATCACCTCACGGAGGTCCGTTCCGGGCCTGTCGTGACCGAAGCCCGCGGGCGCTGCGCCCGCGGGCTTTAGGCCGCTTCGGCGGATGGTCCCGGAAGGGACCGAAAACGAGATTCGGTTCGGTGGCGCGGCCCGGCGGGGCGCGCGTCACGGCCCGGTGCGGGAGGTCCCTTCGCGGGAACGCTTCCCCGGGCGCGAGGCACGCGGGTAGGAGCGAGGTCACATGGCCAACACGCTGGTCGGTCGCAAGCGCATTCGGAAGTTCTTCGGCAAGATCAAGGAAGTTGCCGAGATGCCGAACCTCATCGAGGTTCAGAAGGCGTCCTACGACCAGTTCCTGATGGTCGACGAGCCCGAAGGCGGGCGCGGCGACGAAGGGCTGCAGAGCGTGTTCAAGTCGGTGTTCCCGATCTCCGACTTCGCCGCCACGGCCCTCCTGGAATTCGTCCGCTACACCTTCGAGCAGCCGAAATACGACGTCGATGAGTGCCGCCAGCGCGGCATCACCTTTGCGGCGCCGCTGAAGGTGACGCTCCGCCTGATCGTGTTCGATGTCGATCCCGACACCCAGGCCAAGTCGGTCAAGGACATCAAGGAGCAGGACGTCTACATGGGCGACATGCCCCTGATGACGGAGAACGGCACCTTCATCGTCAACGGTACCGAGCGCGTCATCGTCTCGCAGATGCACCGCTCGCCGGGCGTGTTCTTCGACCACGACAAGGGCAAGACCCATTCGTCGGGCAAGCTCCTGTTCGCCGCCCGCATCATCCCGTACCGGGGCTCCTGGCTCGACGTCGAGTTCGACGCCAAGGACATCGTGCATGTCCGCATCGACCGGAAGCGCAAGCTGCCGGCGACGTCGCTGCTCTACGCGCTCGGCCTGGACGGCGAGGAGATCCTGTCGACCTTCTACAACCGCGTCGTCTACGACCGGGATGGCGCCGAGTGGCGTGTGCCGTTCGATGCCGAGCGCATGAAGGGCATGAAGGCGACCGTCGACCTGATCGACGCCGATTCCGGCGAGGTCGTGCTCGAGGCCGGCAAGAAGCTCAACGCCCGCAACGCCCGTCAGATCACCGACAAGGGCACCAAGTTCCTGAAGGCGACCGACGAGGATCTCGTCGGGCAGTACATTGCCGAGGATCTGGTCAACGCGCAGACCGGCGAAATCTGGGCCGAGGCCGGCGAGGAGATCTCCGAGAAGCTCCTGAAGAGCCTCGAGGATGTCGGCACCACCGAGCTGCCGGTGCTCGACATCGACCACGTCAATGTCGGTCCCTACATCCGCAACACCCTGGCGGTGGACAAGAATTCCGGCCGCGAGGGCGCGCTGTTCGACATCTACCGGGTCATGCGCCCGGGCGAGCCGCCGACCCTCGATACCGCCGAGGCGATGTTCCACTCGCTGTTCTTCGATTCCGAGCGCTACGACCTCTCGGCGGTCGGCCGCGTGAAGATGAACATGCGGCTCGACCTCGACGCCGCCGACACGGTCCGCACCCTCCGCAAGGAGGACATGCTGGCGGTGGTCAAGGCTCTGGTCGAGCTGCGCGACGGCAAGGGTGAGGTCGACGACATCGATCACCTCGGCAACCGCCGCGTCCGCTCGGTGGGTGAGCTCATGGAGAACCAGTACCGCCTGGGCCTCCTGCGCATGGAGCGCGCCATCCGCGAGCGCATGAGCCAGGTCGATATCGACACGGTCATGCCGCAGGACCTGATCAACGCGAAGCCCGCGGCCGCGGCCGTGCGCGAGTTCTTCGGCTCGTCGCAGCTGTCGCAGTTCATGGATCAGACCAACCCGCTGTCCGAGGTGACGCACAAGCGCCGCCTCTCGGCGCTCGGCCCGGGCGGTCTGACCCGCGAGCGCGCCGGCTTCGAGGTGCGCGACGTGCACCCGACCCATTATGGCCGGATCTGCCCGATCGAGACGCCGGAAGGCCCGAACATCGGCTTGATCAACTCCCTGGCGACCTTCGCCCGGGTCAACAAGTACGGCTTCATCGAGACCCCGTTCCGCCGCGTCCGCGACGGCGTGGTCACCAACGAGGTCGCCTACCTGTCGGCCATGGAGGAGGCGAAGTACTACGTCGCCCAGGCCAACGCCCAGATGGACGCGAACAAGAAGCTGACGGAGGACCTCGTGGTCTGCCGTCGGGCCGGCGACGTGATCGTCGTGGGCCCCGAGCGCGTCGACCTCATGGACGTCTCGCCCAAGCAGCTCGTCTCGGTCGCCGCGGCGCTGATCCCGTTCCTGGAGAACGACGACGCCAACCGCGCGCTGATGGGCTCGAACATGCAGCGGCAGGCGGTGCCGCTGGTCCGCGCCGACGCCCCGTTCGTGGGCACCGGCATGGAGGCGGTGGTCGCCCGGGATTCCGGCGCCGCCATCGCGGCGCGCCGGGCCGGCATCATCGATCAGGTCGACGCCACCCGTATCGTCATCCGCGCCACCGAGGAGGCGGATGCGAACAAGCCGGGCGTCGACATCTACCGCCTGCAGAAGTTCCAGCGCTCCAACCAGTCGACCTGCATCACGCAGAAGCCGCTGGTCCGCGTCGGCGAGTTCGTGAAGAAGGGCGAGATCATCGCCGACGGTCCCTCGACCGAGTTCGGTGAGCTGGCGCTCGGCCGGAACGTGCTCGTCGCGTTCATGCCGTGGAACGGCTACAACTTCGAGGACTCGATCCTGCTCTCCGAGCGGATCGTGAAAGATGACGTGTTCACCTCGATCCACATCGAGGAGTTCGAGGTGATGGCCCGCGACACCAAGCTCGGGCCGGAGGAAATCACCCGCGACATCCCGAACGTCTCCGAGGAAGCGCTCAAGAACCTCGACGAGGCCGGCATCGTCTATATCGGTGCCGAGGTGAATGCCGGCGACATCCTCGTCGGCAAGATCACCCCGAAGGGCGAGAGCCCGATGACGCCGGAGGAGAAGCTGCTCCGCGCCATCTTCGGCGAGAAGGCCTCGGACGTGCGCGACACCTCGCTGCGGGTCCCGCCGGGCGTCACCGGCACGATCGTCGAGGTCCGGGTGTTCAACCGCCACGGCGTCGACAAGGACGAGCGCGCCCAGGCGATCGAGCGCGAGGAGATCGAGCGGCTCGCCAAGGACCGCGACGACGAGCAGGCGATCCTCGACCGCAACACCTACGCCCGTCTGGCGGATGTGCTGATCGGCCAGGCGCCGGTGGCCGGCCCGAAGGGCTTCAAGAAGGACACGACGCTCACCCGCGAGCTGATCAACGACTATCCGCGCTCGCAATGGTGGCAGTTCGCCGTCATCGAAGACCGTCTCATGACCGAGATGGAGGCGATGCAGAAGCAGTACGACGAGTCGAAGAAGCGCCTGGAGCAGCGCTTCCTCGACAAGGTCGAGAAGCTGCAGCGTGGTGACGAGCTGCCGCCTGGCGTCATGAAGATGGTCAAGGTCTTCGTGGCGGTGAAGCGCAAGATCCAGCCGGGCGACAAGATGGCCGGCCGTCACGGCAACAAGGGTGTCGTGTCGCGGATCGTGCCGATCGAGGACATGCCGTTCCTGGAGGACGGGACCCATGCCGACATCGTGCTCAACCCGCTGGGCGTGCCCTCGCGCATGAACGTCGGTCAGATCCTGGAGACGCACCTGGGCTGGGCGGCTGCGGGCCTGGGTCGCAAGGTCTCCAAGGCGGTGGATGCCTATCTGAAGTCGCACGACATCGCGCCGCTGCGTCAGGAGATGGAGGCGATCTACTCTCCGGGTGAGCTCGACGGTCTGACGGACGAGGAGCTGGCCGAGGCCGGCAACAATGTCCGCCGCGGCGTGCCGATGGCCACTCCGGTGTTCAACGGTGCCAAGGAAGCCGACATCGAGCAGATGCTGGAGATGGCCGGGCTCGACCGCTCGGCGCAGTCGACGCTCTATGACGGGCGGACCGGCGAGTCCTTCGACCGCAAGGTGACGATGGGCTACATCTACATGCTGAAGCTGCACCACTTGGTGGACGACAAGATCCACGCCCGGTCGATCGGCCCGTACTCGCTCGTCACCCAGCAGCCGCTGGGCGGCAAGGCGCAGTTCGGCGGTCAGCGCTTCGGCGAGATGGAGGTCTGGGCGCTGGAGGCCTACGGCGCGGCCTACACGTTGCAGGAGATGCTCACGGTGAAGTCGGACGACGTGGCCGGCCGCACCAAGGTCTACGAGGCGATCGTCCGCGGTGACGACACGTTCGAGGCCGGCATCCCCGAGTCGTTCAACGTGCTCGTCAAGGAGATGCGATCGCTCGGCCTCAACGTCGAGTTGACGTCCTCGAAGAAGGCCGCGAACGACCAGCTCGAGCCGCCGGCCGACGCGGCCGAGTAGAGCCAGTCGCAAAAACCTCCCGTGGCGGTGGGGATCACCGCCGCCACGGTCGAGCGGGAAGGGGAGGGGCCTTCCGGGTTTGACGACGGTGAGCAGCACCCGTGCGGGGTGCGGCGCCGGACCTTTTTCAGGACACGACGGCCCGGCGCGGGGCCCTCGGCGTCAACAAGGAGCGGATCATGAACCAAGAGGTCATGAACCTTTTCAACCAGCAGGCCACACCGGTCAGCTTCGACCAGATCAAGATCTCGATCTCGTCCCCGGAGAAGATTCTCTCCTGGTCGTACGGTGAGATCAAGAAGCCCGAGACCATCAACTACCGGACCTTCAAGCCCGAGCGCGACGGCCTGTTCTGCGCGCGCATCTTCGGGCCGATCAAGGATTACGAGTGCTTGTGCGGCAAGTACAAGCGCATGAAGTACAAGGGCGTCATCTGCGAGAAGTGCGGCGTCGAGGTCACCCTGGCGCGCGTCCGGCGCGACCGCATGGGCCATATCGAGCTGGCCGCTCCCGTCGCGCACATCTGGTTCCTGAAGTCGCTGCCCTCGCGCATCGGCCTGCTGCTCGACATGGCGCTCAAGGACCTTGAGCGGATCCTGTACTTCGAGTCCTACTGCGTCATCGAGCCGGGCCTCACCCCCCTGAAGGAGCGTCAGCTCCTCTCGGAGGAGGAGTACCTGCGCGCCCAGGAGGAGTACGGCGAGGACAGCTTCACCGCCATGATCGGCGCCGAAGCCATCCGGCGCATCCTGCAGGAACTCGACCTCGACAAGATCGCCAACGATCTGCGCGAGGAGATCGCGGTCACCACCTCGGAGCTCAAGCCCAAGAAGCTCCTGAAGCGGCTCAAGATCATCGAGGCCTTCCAGATGTCCGGCAACAAGCCGGAATGGATGATCCTCACGGTCGTGCCGGTGATCCCGCCGGACCTGCGCCCGCTGGTCCCGCTGGACGGCGGCCGCTTCGCGACCTCCGACCTGAACGACCTGTATCGCCGCGTCATCAACCGCAACAACCGCCTGAAGCGGCTGATCGAGCTGCGCGCCCCCGACATCATCATCCGCAACGAGAAGCGGATGCTGCAGGAGGCGGTGGACGCGCTGTTCGACAACGGTCGGCGCGGCCGCGTCATCACGGGTGCCAACAAGCGCCCGCTGAAGTCGCTCGCCGACATGCTCAAGGGCAAGCAGGGCCGGTTCCGCCAGAACCTGCTCGGCAAGCGCGTCGATTACTCGGGCCGTTCGGTCATCGTGGTCGGTCCGGAGCTGAAGCTGCACCAGTGCGGCCTGCCCAAGAAGATGGCTCTGGAGCTGTTCAAGCCGTTCATCTACGCGCGCCTCGACGCCAAGGGCTTTTCCGCCACGGTGAAGCAGGCGAAAAAGCTCGTTGAAAAAGAAAAGCCGGAGGTCTGGGATATCCTCGATGAGGTGATCCGCGAGCACCCGGTGATGCTGAACCGCGCGCCGACGCTCCACCGTCTGGGCATCCAGGCGTTCGAGCCGAAGCTGATCGAGGGCAAGGCGATCCAGCTGCACCCCCTGGTCTGCGCCGCGTTCAACGCCGACTTCGACGGCGACCAGATGGCCGTGCACGTCCCGCTGTCGCTCGAGGCGCAGCTGGAAGCGCGCGTGCTGATGATGTCGACCAACAACATCCTGCACCCGGCCAACGGTCAGCCGATCATCGTGCCGTCGCAGGATATCGTGCTCGGCCTCTACTACCTGTCGATCGTGGCTGACGGCCTGCCGGGCGCGTTCCAGGCGGACAATCCCAAGAACCCGATGCAGGGCGTCTATGGCGACATGGGCGAACTCGAGCATGCGCTCGCCGCCAAGGCCGTGTCGCTGCACACCAAGATCAAGTGGCGCTGGACCGGCATCGGCCCGGACAACCAGCCGCTGACCAAGACCTACGAGACCACCCCGGGCCGGGTGATCCTGTCCGGCGCCCTGCCGAAGCACGCCAAGGTTCCCTTCGACGTCGTCAACAAGCTGATGACCAAGAAGGAGATCTCGGCGATGATCGACACCGTCTACCGCCACTGCGGTCAGAAGGAGTCGGTGATCTTCTGTGATCGGATCATGGCGCTGGGCTTCAACCACGCGTTCAAGGCCGGCATCTCGTTCGGCAAGGACGACATGGTCGTTCCGGACAACAAGTGGTCGATCGTCGACACCACCCGCGCGCTCGTGAAGGATTACGAGCAGCAGTACAACGACGGCCTGATCACCCAGGGCGAGAAGTACAACAAGGTGGTCGATGCCTGGGCCAAGTGCTCGGACAAGCTGGCGGCCGAGATGATGGGCCGGATCTCCGCCGTCCAGAAGGACGAGAACGGGGCCGACAAGCAGATCAACTCGATCTACATGATGAGCCACTCCGGTGCCCGTGGCTCGCCCGCCCAGATGAAGCAGCTCGCGGCGATGCGCGGCCTGATGGCCAAGCCGTCGGGCGAGATCATCGAGACGCCGATCATCTCGAACTTCAAGGAAGGCCTGGACGTCCTGGAGTACTTCAACTCCACGCACGGTGCCCGTAAGGGCCTGGCCGATACCGCCCTGAAGACCGCCAATTCCGGCTACCTGACCCGCCGCCTCGTCGACGTGGCCCAGGATGCCGTGATCCGCGAGGTCGATTGCGGCACGACCAACGGCATCAAGATGCGCGCCATCGTGGATGCCGGTCAGGTCGTGGCGACGCTCGCCACCCGTATCCTGGGCCGCGCCACGGCCGAGGATCTGGTGGCTGCGGACGGCACGGTGATCGTCAAGACCGGCGAGACCATCGAGGAGCGGCACCTGCCGGCGATCAACGCCGCCGGCATCCAGGAGGTGAAGATCCGCTCGGTGCTGGTCTGCGCCACCCGGAGTGGCGTCTGCGCCACCTGCTACGGGCGCGATCTGGCCCGCGGCACGCCCGTCAACATGGGTGAGGCCGTCGGCGTCATCGCGGCGCAGTCGATCGGCGAGCCGGGCACGCAGCTCACGATGCGGACCTTCCACATCGGTGGTGCGGCCCAGATTGCCGACTCGTCGTTCATCGAGTCGAGCTTCGAGGGCACGATCAAGATCCGCAACCGCGCGATCGCCAAGAACTCCGATGGCGATCTGATCGCCACCGGCCGTAACGTGGCGGTCGTCATCGTCGGGTCGGACGGCGTCGAGCGGGCGGTCCACCGCCTGCAATACGGCGCCAAGCTCCGGGTCGACGAGGGCGACAAGATCAAGCGCGGGCAGCGGATCGCCGAGTGGGATCCCTACACCCGTCCGATCCTCACCGAGGTCGATGGCCTCGTGGCCTACGAGGATCTGGTCGACGGCCAGTCCATGACCGAGACCACCGACGAGTCGACCGGCATCGCCAAGCGCGTCGTCGTCGACTGGCGCGGTTCGGCCCGGACCTCGGACCTGAAGCCCGCGATGGTCGTGGTCGACAAGGAAGGCAAGGCGCTCAAGCTGCCCCGCGGCTCGGACGCCCGTTACTTCCTGCCGGTCGATGCCATCATCGGCTTCGATCCGGGTTCGAAGGTCAATGCCGGCGACATCCTGGCCCGCGTCTCGACCGACTCGGCCAAGACCCGCGACATCACCGGCGGTCTGCCGCGGGTGGCGGAGCTGTTCGAGGCCCGGCGCCCGAAGGACGCGGCGATCATCGCCGAGAAGTCGGGCACCATCGCGTTCGGCCGCGACTACAAGAACAAGCGTCGGCTCACGCTGACGCCGCATGACGGCTCGGAGGCGGTCGAGTACCTGATCCCGAAGGGCAAGCACATCCACCTGCAGGACGGGGACGTGGTCGAGCTCGGCGATTACATCGTCGATGGAAACCCGGCGCCGCACGACATCCTGGCGATCAAGGGCGTGGAGGAGCTCGCGGCCTACCTCGTCAACGAGATCCAGGAGGTCTACCGGCTGCAGGGCGTGTCGATCAACGACAAGCACATCGAGGTGATCGTCCGGCAGATGCTGCAGAAGGTCGAAGTGACCGATGGCGGCGATTCCGACATCCTCTCGGGCGATCAGATCGACCGCACGGAGCTGACCGAGTTCAACGACAAGCTGCTCGCCGAGGGCAAGAAGCCGATCCAGGGCGTTCCAGTCCTGCTCGGCATCACCAAGGCGTCGCTGCAGACCAAGTCGTTCATCTCGGCGGCCTCGTTCCAGGAGACGACCCGGGTGCTCACCGAGGCCGCGGTCAACGGCAAGGTCGATCATCTGGAAGGTCTGAAGGAGAACGTGATCGTCGGCTCGCTCATCCCGGCCGGCACGGGTTCGATGGTGGCGGACATCCGCTCCATCGCCCGCCGCCGCGACGCGATGATCCTGCAGCAGAAGCAGTTCGAGAGCGGTGCGATCCCGGTCGAGGAGCGTATGCCCGCCGCCGAGTGAGGCGACGCGCAGCATCGAGACGCGACAGGGCGGCCTTCGGGCCGCCCTTTTTCATGGTCGCGTCCGAACGGGACAGCGCCCGTGACGCGCGCTTAACCCAGCCTCAACCATACCGCGCGATAAATCCCGGGCGGCCGCAGAAACACCCTGGAAACGGGGAGGATCGGGTCCTTCGGGTTCTGTGAGTACGGGTCTGGCGTCGTGGGCACGAGACGAGGACGACGGGAATCGAGCCTGCGCTGGCTCTCGGCCGCGATGACCCCCTGGATGGTCGGGCTCGGCCTTCTGGTGTCGTTCACCGCCGATGCCGGCACGGAGAACGCCATCGGATCGAGCCGCCTCGGCTTGATCGATGCCGACACGGTCCCGCCCCTGCCGCCCGGCACGATGCTGATCGGCTCCGCCCTGCGCAGCCTCGGCGACGAGCCGCCCCGGGCGGTGTTCAAGACCGGCGCCCATGTCTTCCCGGTGGTGCAGCGGGCGGGCAAGGGCAACCCGGCCCAGCCGCCGGCCGAGAGCTTCGCCCGTCGTGCCGTGAACCTCCGCGAGACCGGCGCCGCCCTGGTGTTCGGCGACGTCACCGGCAGCGTCAGCGGCGTGCTCACGCAAGGGGCCGCGATCTGGGACCCGGAATCCGAGCCGGACGCCACCTTCCTGCCGGTGCCCGATCTTGGCCTGACCACCGGTGCCGGCAGTGCCGCTTCCACGGGCGCGGGGACGGCCGACCTGACCGAGGACGGCGATCCCGCGCGCTTCGATGGCTCGACCCCGCCGGTGCCCCGCGCCGTCGCCCTGTCGTCCACCACCCCGGCCCCCGCCGACGCGATTCCCGTCGAGGTCGCGGCCGCGAGCCTCGCGCTGCCCGATTTCGCGATCCGCACCGAGCGCCCCGACAGCGCCCAGCCCGTGCCCGAGGATGCCCGCCGGCGCTACGCCGACCTGATCGACCCGGAATCCCTCGACAAGGAGCAGCGCTGCCTGTCGGAAGCGGTCTATTTCGAGGCCCGCAGCGAGCCCGAGGCCGGGCAGGCCGCCGTCGCCCAGGTGGTGCTGAACCGCGTGAAGAGCGGCCTCTATCCGGCGAGCGTCTGCGGCGTCGTCTACCAGAACCGGCACCACTACATGGGCTGCCAATTCTCCTTCGCCTGCGAGGGCAAGTCGCTCCGCATCACCGATGCCGGCGCGTGGGAATCCGCCACCCGCATCGCCCGCTCGGTGATCGAGGGCCGGACCTATCTGGCCGAGGTCGGCGCCGCCACCCATTACCACGCCGATTACGTGCGGCCGGGCTGGGCGCGTCGGCTGCGGAAGATGGACGTCATCGGCCGGCATATCTTCTATCAGCTCAAGGCCGGCCAGACCTGATCGGGCCCGGTCTGGACTTCATAAGAGATCCTGATGCCGATCCGAGCAATTCTACCTACGTAGGCGACGGCTAAGCAGTCGAAACCAAGGGTTAATTTTACCTTCGTTCCCGATAATGCTTGCACGCCAGGCAACGAGTCTGGCCTCTGGTACGTCGAGACGGGCGCCGCTTTCGCGGCTCTGTCCAGCGTATTGCGTACCAGAGGAATTCCATGACCGCGCCGGTCGCCAGCACCCTCGTCCTCGCCGCCCTCGGCGGCCTGCTCCTCACCGCGCCCGCCCAGGCCGGTGGCTGCTACGGCAGCGCCTGCTACCGCCACGTGGTCATGCCGCCCGTCTACGACACGGTGCAGGAGACCGTACTGGTGCGCCCGTCGCGCACCGTCTACCGCACCGTCCCGCCGGTTTACGACACCGTGTCCGAACAGGTGCTGGTCGCGCCGGGCGGTCGCTTCTGGCAGACGAGCCGCGGCCCCGGCGGCGAGCTGGTCGGCTGCTGGGTCACCACGCCGCCGCGCTTCGCCATGCGCACCCGGACCGTGGTGGTTCGCCCGGCCCAGGCGATCCCCGAGACGATCCCGCCGGAATATGCCAGCGTGAGCCGGCGCGTCCGCGTGGCGCCCGCCCGGGCCGGATGGGTTCCGGTCGGCGGCGGCTATGGCGGCTACGCACCGGCCTCCTATGGCGGTCCGCTGATCGGCTCGATCCCGGATGCCGTGGGCATGACCGGCGCCAGCTCCTCGGATCTCGGCGTCGCCCTCGGCTTCACCTACGGCAGTCCGTACGAAGGGTACTGACGCCCGCCCTGCCGCCTTGATTCCGGGCGTCCCGGCGACACCTCACCGCCAACGACGGGAGGTGACGATGGGGACGTTCAAGGCTTGGGTGGTCGACAAGGGCGAGGCCGGACAGAGCCTTGCGTTCCGGGATTTCGACGAGGCCGACCTGATGGACGGTGACGTCACCGTCCGGGTGACGCACTCGACCCTGAACTACAAGGACGGTCTCGCGCTCACCGGGAAGTCGCCGGTGGTGCGCCGCTTTCCGATGATCCCCGGCATCGACTTCTCCGGTATCGTCGAGCGCTCGGATCATTCCGCGTACAAGCCGGGCGATCCCGTGGTGCTCACCGGCTGGGGCGTCGGCGAGACGCATCTCGGCGCCTATGCGCAGCGCGCCCGGGTGAAGGGTGACTGGCTCGTTCCGCTGCCCCAGGGGCTCCGCCCCGAGCAGGCCATGGCGATCGGCACCGCCGGCTACACCGCAATGCTGTGCTGCATGGCGCTCGACGCCCACGGGGTGACGCCCGCCCACGGCCCGGTGATCGTCACCGGCGCCTCGGGCGGCGTCGGCTCGGTGGCGGTGGCTTTGCTCGCACGGGCGGGCTGGCACGTGATCGCTTCCACGGGGCGCGACGGCGAAACCGATTACCTGAAGGGCCTCGGCGCGGCCGAGATCCTCGACCGGGCGGAGCTGTCGAAGCCCGGCAAGCCGCTCGGCAAGGAGCGCTGGGCCGCGGGGGTGGACGCGGTCGGCTCGACGACGCTTGCCAACGTGCTCGCCATGACGAAGGCCGACGGTGCCGTCGCGGCCTGTGGTCTGGCGCAGGGGATGGACCTGCCGACCTCGGTGGCGCCGTTCATCCTGCGCGGTGTCTCGCTGCTGGGCATCAACAGCGTCACCACCCCGCAGCCGAAACGCCGCGAGGCCTGGGCGCGGCTCGCCCGCGACCTCGATCTGGCCAAGCTCGCCGCGATGACCAGCACGGTCCGCCTGGAGGATGTCGGCCGGCTCGGCGAAGAGATTTTGGCCGGGAAGGTGCGGGGGCGGATTGTGGTGGATGTGGGCTAGAGCCGCGCCCGCTTGCGCCGAACCGGTGTTCGATGCGGCGGGCAGCGCTCTGCTTCCAAAGTGGTGGAACCGGAGCCGTACCAGCCCTGTTTCATTCTTTATGAGCGTCGCATTCATCAAAGAGCCCGAGGGCGGGGAAGCGTTCGAGAACCTGCCGGATCGGCCGATCTCGCCCCACACCAACTTCGTCACCCCGGAGGGCTTGGCCCAGATCGAGGCCGAAGTGGCGCGCCTCGAAAAGGAGGTCGCGTCCCTGGATCCCAACGATAAGGCCGAGGATTCCAGGATCGGGCGCGACCTGCGCTATTGGGCATCCCGGAAGAACACCGCTCAGCTCGTGGAGCCGAAGGCGGGCGACACGGTGCATTTCGGTTCGACCGTCACGGTGCTGCGCGAGGACGAGTCCGGCAAGGAGACCCGCCAGACCTTCCGGATCGTCGGCGAGGACGAGGCCGATCCACACAAGGGCTCGATCTCCTACGTGGCGCCGCTGGCGCGCGCGATCACCAGCAAGACGGTGGGCGACGTGGTCGAGGTGAACGGCCACGATGTCGAGGTGCTCGAGATCCGCTGAACGCGTTTACCGCTCCTCCTGCGAGCCTGCGACCGGCAAACCCTCGAAGCGCGGCCGCAGGGGCAGGATCGCCTCGGCGATATGGTCCATGAAGACCCGGACCCTGGCCGCGTGCCGCAGGTCCGGATGGGTCAGCACCCAGAGATCGACCCCGAGTTCCGGATGAGGCCCCGAGAGGCGGCGCAAAGCGGGGTTGGCATCGGCCGAGAAGCAGGGCAGGGGGCCAATACCAATCCCCGCCGCGACGGCGGCCTCCAGCCCCGTGACCGTGTTGATCCGCAGCCTGACACGATCCGCCGGAGCCTGCGCGCCGACGAACCGCGCGAACGTGCCGCCGGCCACGGTCGGATCCGGACTGACCCAGGCCTCAGACGCGAGGTCGCGGTATTCCCGGTCGGCCCGGCCGTAGTTGGCCCACGCCACCGCGGCGAGGCGGCGACCGACCAGAGTCTCGCTCGGATCGCGGCTTGCCCGAATCGCAACATCGGCATCCCGGCGCGACAGGTTGAGCGCCGCCTCGGCCAGGATCAGCTCGATCCGGATCTCGGTATAGCGGGTGGCGAAGTCCGCCAGGATCGGCATGAGCAGTTCCAAGGCCAGGCTCGTCGGCGCCGTCACGCGGAGTTCGCCGGAGGGGGTCTCGCTTCGGCCGACCGCCCTACGCTCGAAACGGGTCACGTCGGCCTCGATCCGGTTCGCGGCCTCGACCATGGCTTGGCCGCAGGGGGTGGGGACGTAGCCGGTCCGCAGGCGCTCGAACAGCCGTGCCCCGAGCTTCGTTTCAAGCGCCGTGAGCCGGCGAAAAGCCGTCGAGTGGTTGATTCCGAGCTGCGCCGCGGCCGCCGTCAGGCCGCCCTGCGTGGCCACGGTCTTCACGAAGCGAAACGCGTCCCAATCCAGCGGCATGCCTGCTCCTTGCGTCTGCGCAAGACCGGTTTTGCGCAGCAGGGCATTTTTGCAAAGCACGAAACGCGCGATGGAGGTGGCATCGCGCCGTTCGATGATTCGGGCGGCCGTGCGAAACGCGACCCGGAGATCCCGACATGGCCAAAGTGCTGGTGCTGTACTACTCGACCTACGGACACGTGGAGCAGATGGCCTACGCCGTCGCCGAGGGTGCCCGGGAGGCCAGGGCCGACGTGGTGGTGAAGCGCGTTCCGGAGCTGGTGCCCGAAGAGGTCGCCCGGCAGAGCCATTTCAAGCTCGATCAGGCGGCCCCCGTTGCCACCGTCGATGAGCTGTCCGACTACGACGCGATCATCTTCGGCACGCCAACCCGCTACGGCAACATGGCCTCCCAGATGAAGCAGTTCATCGACCAGACCGGCGGGCTCTGGATGAAGGGTGCCCTGGTCGGCAAGGTCGGTTCGGTCTTCACCTCGACAGCGTCCCAGCACGGCGGCCAGGAGACGACCCTGACGAGCTTCCACACGGTGCTGTTTCACCACGGCATGGTGGTGGTCGGATTGCCCTACAGTTTCCAGGGGCAGGGCGGGGTCGAGGCGGTGAAGGGCGGGACGCCCTACGGCGCCAGCACGATCGCGGATGGCGACGGCTCGCGTCAGCCGAGCGGGGTGGAGCTGGAGGGCGCCCGCTTCCAGGGCCGCCACGTTGCCGGGATCGCGGCCAAGCTGGCCTGAGGGTTTCGGCCAAGAAAAAAGGCTCGGATTGCTCCGAGCCTGAAAGGAAAAAGGCCATTGGGGGCTGAGAAGGCCTTCGTGATCAATAAACGGGCGACGAAGGGGTCTGTTCCGCCGCTGGCGAAAAAAATCGCACGCTGCCTCAACGGGGGGCGGCGGCGCGGGCCAGCCGGTCGCGGATCGCCTCGCCCAGGCCCTCGGACGGGATCGGCGCCACCGCGATGGTCGCCGCCCCCGACGCGTCGAGCTCCCGCAGGGCGCCGAAGAGGCGGGCGGCGGCTTCTTCGGCATCGCCCGCCGGGCTGAGGTTGAGCGCGGCGCAGGCCAGTGCGTAGCCTTCGGGGTGGTGCGCGCCGAACAGCAGCGCCGCCTCCCCCGGCGCGATGCGCGTCGCGTCGAGGCGGACCCGCGCCCGGGGGGCGTAGTGCGAGGCCAGCATGCCGGGTCCCGCCGGCCGGTCGGCATCGGCCGCCTCCGGGCGCGCCGGATCGTGGCCCAGAACCGCGCGGAGCGCCGCCCGGGTGATCCCGCCGGGCCGCAGCAGACGCGGCGGGCCGCCGAGACAGGCCACAACGGTCGATTCGACCCCCACCGGCGTGTCGCCCCCATCGAGCACGGCGGCGATCCGGCCCGCGAGATCGTCGAGGACGTGGGCGGCCCGCGTCGGGCTGACCCGGCCCGAGCGGTTGGCCGAGGGCGCGGCCACCGGCCGGTCCACCGCGGACAGGAGCGCCCGCGCCAGCGGATGCGCGGGCACCCGCAGGGCGACGCTCGGAAGGCCGGCGCGGGCGAGGTCGCAGACGCGCGTCCCCGAATGGGCCGGCACCACCAGGGTCAGCGGGCCCGGCCAGAAGGCATCCGCCAAACGGCGCGCCGGACCATCGAACACGCCCTCCGCCGCGGCCGAGTCGGGATCCGGCAGATGCGCGATCAGCGGGTTGAAACGGGGCCGCTCCTTGGCGGCGAAGATCCGCGCCACGGCGGCGGGATCGGTCGCGTCCGCCCCGAGCCCGTAGACCGTCTCGGTCGGGAAGGCCACGAGGGCGCCGCCCCGCAAAAGCGCGGCGGCCTCGGCAAGGCCGGACGCGTCAGGATCGAGCCGCGGGGTCGCGGCCGGGACCGTTGACCCGGGATCGTTCATGGGGGAAGCCGTCTCAGAGACACGGGCGGTGCGCACGCCTATTCTCGGGCCGCCGTAGCCCCGGGATGCGGGCGCGGTCAAACCCGCGCCACATCGAACGCGCGGGCCGCCGCCGAGGGAGGATCGTCATGAGTTACCGCGCCCCGGTCCCCGAGATGCTGTTCACGCTCCGGCACGTGGCCGGGCTCGACGCGGTCGATCCCGAGGACGCCGAGGCGATCCTCTCCGAGGCCGGGCGGATCGCCGTCGGCGTGCTCGCGCCGTTGAACCGGGCCGGCGACCGGCACGGCACCCCGTTCGCGGAGGGGCGCGTCACCACCCCGCCGGGCTGGCGGGAGGCCTACCGCACCTTCACGGAGGGCGGCTGGAACGGTCTCTCGGCCGCGGCCGACCATGGCGGCCAGGGCCTGCCCAAGCTGATCGAGGCCGCCTGCACCGAGATGTGGAACGGCGCCAACCTCGCCTTCGGCCTCTGCCCACTCCTGACGCAGGGCGGCATCGAAGCGCTGGAAGCCCACGGTTCGGACGAACTGAAGGCGCGCTACCTCGAAAAACTGGTCTCGGGCGAATGGCCCGCCACCATGAACCTCACCGAGCCGCAGGCGGGCTCCGACCTCGCCCTGCTGCGGACCCGCGCCGTGCCGGTCGGCGACGGCACCTACCGGATCACCGGCAACAAGATCTACATCACCTACGGCGAGCACGATCTGGCCGACAACATCGTCCACCTCGTCCTGGCCCGGCTGCCCGATGCGCCCGCCGGCACCCGGGGCATCTCCCTGTTCCTCGTGCCGAAGGTGCTCCCCGACGGCAGCCGCAACGACCTGCGCTGCTCCGGCCTCGAGCACAAGCTCGGCATCCACGCCTCGCCGACCTGCTCCATGGCGTTCGGCGACCAGGGCGGCGCCACCGGCTGGCTGATCGGCCAGGAGAACAAGGGGCTGGCCTGCATGTTCACGATGATGAACGCGGCCCGCCTGAACGTCGGCCTCCAGGGGGTCGGCGTCGCCGAGGCCGCGACCCAGCGGGCGCTCGCCTACGCGCACGAGCGCCGCCAGGGCCGGGCGATCGGTGCCGCCGAGGCGACGAGCCCGATCGTGGCGCATCCGGACGTGCAGCGCATGCTGCTCACCATGAAGGCCTACACGGCCGCCGCCCGGGGGATCTGCTACCTCACCGCCGCCGCCCTCGACGCGTCGAAGGGCGCGGAGGGGCAGGCCGCCCTCGACCGCGCCTCGCTGCTGACCCCGGTGGCCAAGGCCTTCGCCACCGATCTCGCCAACGAGGTGACCTCGCTCGGCGTGCAGGTCCATGGCGGCATGGGCTTCGTGGAGGAGACCGGGGCGGCGCAGCTGATGCGCGATGCGCGCATCCTCGGCATCTACGAGGGCACCAACGGCATCCAGGCGATCGACCTCACCGCCCGCAAGCTGCCCCTGAACGGCGGCGCCACGGTGCGCTCGCAGATCGCCTGGATGCGCCGGGCAGCCGAGGGCCTGCTCAAGGCGGGCGACCCGGCCTTCGGCCACATGGCGGCGCGGCTGCGGGACGGGATCGGCAGCCTCGACCGGGCGACGAGCCACCAGCTCGCGGCTTTGGCGTCCAACCGTCCGGAGGCGGCGCTCGCGGGCGCAACCCCGTATCTGCGCCTGTTCGGCCTCGTGCTCGGCGGCGCCTGCCTCGCCCGGAGCGCGCTGGCGGCGGGCGCTGCCCTGAAGGCTGGCGAGACCGACCCGGCCCATGCGGGGCGCGTCGCGCTCGCACGCTTCTACGCCGAGAACCTTCTGGTGGCCGCGTCCGGGCTGGAGCAGAGCGTGATCGAGGGCGGCGCCTTCACGGATGAGGCCAAGCTGGCGCTGGCGGTCTGAGCGGCCGCCGGCTCGAACAGCCATGTGGAGCAGGAACCCGACACATCGTGCTAGAGCCGTGCCCGATCGCGTTGCAATCGAGCCCGGCTCAAAGCCTTTGTTGTGACGCGCTCTCTTGCGCCGAAGCGGTGTCCACTTCTGCGGAGAGCGCTCTAGCTCCGCCCTGCGGCACGATGTTCAATGCCCGCGATTCGTCCCCGGCGGGGCCGTGGCTGCTCGGCCGTGAGAGACGATCGGGTCGGGAAACCGACAGGGGGTTGGGCATGAATTTCGACAAGCAGCGGCGTCTCGTCGAGCGCTTGCTGGAGCGGACGCGCGCGGGGGAGCTGATCTGGCAGGAGAGTATCCGGCCGGACGTGTTCCAGGCGGCCTTCCAGAACAGCAGCGTGCAGATCAAGTCGGTCGATGACGGGCGCTTCACCGAGTTCCACGTGTCGATCACCGATTCCATCGGCCGGGTCGTCGACGATTTCGGGCGCGACCTGCTCGATCGCGACAGCCCGCGTCAGCCCGGGTCGTGGTCGCGCGTCCTGGAGGAGCTCTACGCCCTGGCGCGTCGGAGCGCCCTGAAGGCGGATGACGCGATCGACAGTATACTGGCCGAAATCGAGTAGGGATTGGATCCGGACGCCGCCATGCAGACGATCATCATCAGCGATCTGGAGGGCGGCGTCCGCCTGATCACCCTGAACCGCCCGGACAAGAAGAACGCGCTCACGGGCGCCATGTACGATTCCATGCGCGAGGCGCTGGCCGCGGCCGACGCGTCGGAGGCGATCGGCGCCGTGGTCTTCGCCGGGCAGCCCGGCATGTTCAGCGCCGGCAACGATCTCGCCGACTTCATGGGGAATGCCGGGGACAATGCCGAGGACGGGTTCAGCGCCTCGCCGGCGCTGGCCTTCATCCGGCAGCTCGCCAGCACGCGCACCCCGATGGTGGCGGCGGTGGACGGGATCGCGGTGGGAATCGGCGCGACGCTCTGTCTGCATTGCGACCTCGTCTATGCCAGCCCCGCGGCGCGGCTGCGCATGCCTTTCGTGGAACTCGGCCTCGTGCCGGAGGCGGCGTCGAGCTACCTGCTGCCCCTGCGGGTCGGCCGGCTCCGGGCCACCGAGTTGCTGCTCCTGTCCCGGCCGCTGGAGGCCGACGAGGCGCAGGCGCTCGGCCTCGTCAACGCGGTGCTGCCGGCCGACATGCTGGTGGAGCAGGCGATCGCCCAGGCGACCAAGCTGGCCGCCCTGCCGCGCGGGGCGCTCGCCGCCTCCCGGGCGCTGATCCGGGGCGATCAGGCCCAGATCGAGGCGGCCGTGGAGGCGGAGGCCAGGGCGTTCGATGCGCAGTTGCGCTCGCCCGAATCCCAGGAGCGGCTCGCCGCCTTCCTGTCGCGGTCGAAGCCCGCGACCTCGACGTGAGCGCGCCCGATCTGTCTCAAAAGATCTGTCTGGTTGCGGGCGCGTCGCGGGGCGTCGGCCGGGGTCTCGCCCGGGCGCTCGGTGAGGCAGGGGCTACCGTGATCGTCACCGCCCGGTCCAGTGAAACCGGCGCCCGCACCGAGATGCGGTCGGAATCGATCGAGGATACCGCCCGCATGGTCGATGAGGCCGGTGGGCGCGGCCATCACTACCTCTGCGACCACCGCTCCGAGCGCGCCACCGATGCGATGATGCACTGGGCGCTCCGCCGCTTCGGGCGGATCGACGTGGCGGCCTGCAGCGTCTGGGGCGGCAACGAGGGCTACGACGGGGAACGCTATCCGGACGGCGCCGGCTGGGGCACGCCGTTCTGGCGCCGCTCCGCCGAGCCCTATCTCGGCTTCCTCGAAGCCGGTCCTTTGCCGGCTCTGCTTCTGGCCCGAGCCGTAGCTCCCGCCATGGTGGCGGCGCGCTCCGGCCTGATCGCGTTGGTCTCGTTCGGGACCGAGGAATACCTCGGCGATATCTTCTACGATTCGGCCAAGGCCGCCACCAACAGGCTGGCCCTGGCCTTCGCGCGGGAACTCGCCCCGCATGGCGTCACGGCGCTCGGCCTTTCGCCGGGCTTCGTCGCCACCGAGCGGGCGCGCGATCTCGGACAGGACGGGCACGCCACGGAAGGTCCGCTCTATGCCGGCCGGGCGCTCGCCGCACTCGCCGCCGACCCCGACATCGCGCGGCGGGCGGGCGCGGTGCTGCATGCGGGCGACCTCGCCCGGATCTACGGCTTCACCGACGCGGACGGCACGCAGCCGGAGCGATTCCGGATCGAACCCTGATCAGCCGCGCGCCGGGTGTGTCGCCGAAAGAGCGCGATTCCCGAAGAAGATGAGGAAATCCACCGCCGCAGCGCGTCGAGGTGGAGCACTCGCTGCTCGTGGAGGGGCGTCCTTTGCGACTCGGCGCTCCGGATTGTTGCGGCAGCGAAAAACGGCCTCAATTCGCCCGCAAGTGAGGATCGCGCCTGTGCCTACCCCGATTCCTCCCGGAGCCGGGCCGCGCGCATGAACGAGGGAAACCAGCATGTCGGAAGCGAACACGGCCCCGCGCGTGCTGATGGTGTTCCCGAAGTTCTACGAAAACTCCATGTGGAATTTCAAAGAGGCGATGGAGATCCAGGGCGCCCGCGCCCCGGCGCCGCCGCTCGGCCTGATCACGCTGGCCGCGATGCTGCCGCCGGCCTGGCAGGTGACACTGGTCAATCGCAACTGCGAAGACCTGACGGACGCTCAGATCCAGGCGGCCGACCTCGTGATGACCGGCGGCATGCTGCCCCAGGAACCGGACTGCCTCGTCGTCATCGACAAGTGCGTGGCCCTCGGCACCCCGGTCTGCGTCGGCGGCCCCGCGCCGACCTCGACGCCGGAGGTCTACGACAAGGCGGATTTCCTCGTGCTGGGCGAGGCCGAGGGCATCCTCGACAAGTTCGTGGCCGCCTGGGAATCGGGTGAGCGCCGCGGCCGGCTCACGGCGGAGAAATTCAAGGCCGACGTCACCAAGAGCCCGATCCCCCGCTTCGACCTGCTGACCTTCAGCCATTATCTCTACATCGGCGTCCAGTTCTCGCGCGGTTGCCCGTTCACCTGCGAGTTCTGCGACATCATCGAGCTCTATGGCCGCGCCCCGCGCACCAAGACCACGCCGCAGATGCTGGCCGAGCTCGACCGGCTCTACAGCCTCGGCCACCGGGGCCATGTCGATTTCGTCGACGACAACCTGATCGGCAACAAGAAGGCGATCAAGCTGTTCCTCCCGCACCTGATCCAATGGCAGGCGGATCACGGCTACCCGTTCAAGTTCTCCACCGAGGCCTCGCTCAACCTCGCGGACGACGACGAGCTGCTCGGGATGATGCGAGACGCGAACTTCTTCGCCCTGTTCACCGGGATCGAGACGCCCGACGAGGCGACCCTGATCCAGACCCAGAAGAAGCAGAACACCAAGCGCTCGATCGCCGACAGCGTCCACAAGCTGTACGAGAACGGGATGTTCGTCACCGCCGGCTTCATCGTCGGCTTCGACACCGAGCAGGACAGCATCTCCAAGGCGATGTCGCTCTGCATCAGCCAGACCGGCATCCCGATCGCCATGGTCGGCCTGCTCTTCGCGCTGCCGAACACGCAGCTCTCGCGGCGCCTGCGCAAGGAGGGCCGGCTCTACGAGAATTACGCGCACACCACCGCCGACCAGGGCGATCAGTGCACGCAGGGGCTCAACTTCGTCACCCTGCGCCCGCAGCGCGACGTGCTGGCCGATTACCGGGACGTCCTGCAGGAGGTCTACGACCCGAAGAACTTCTTCGACCGGGTGCGGGTCGTGGCGCGGCGGGTCAAGCGGCCGAAATTCGCAGCCCAGAAACTCAACTGGCGCCACGTCGTCCACGATCTCTACTCGCTGCTGCGGGTGTGCTGGCGGATGACCGTGCGCCGGCCGGAACTCGCCAAGCACTTCTGGAGCGTGTTCCTGGAGACCGCCCGCCATAACCCGGCCGCCCTGGAGGCGGTGGTCACCAACATGGTGATCTACCTGCACGTCTATCCGTTCTCGCGCTACGTCATCCGCGAGATCAACGGCCGGATCACCGAACTCGACGCCGGCCGCTGGGTGCAGCCGCCGGTGCTGGCTCCGGAAGCCGAAAGCTGCGGCAAGGCCGCGCCGGTGGGCAAGGTGGTGGCGAAGGCCGAGGTGAAGCACCTCGCCGCGGTGGCGTGACGGGGATCGGCTCGGGTGGGATCCCCGCGCCGCCCTTGCAGCCGGTCCGCGTGAACCTTAGCTGACGTCGCGCGAGGCCACGTCCTCCCCCCGTCCAGCGGGGCACAAGCCCGGGACGGCCCGGCCCTTTCAGGAGGGCCGCCTTGGCCTGGATCTATCTCGTCACCGCGGGCATCCTCGAAGTCGTCTGGGCCTTCGCGATGAAGCAGTCGGACGGCTTCACGCGCCTCGGGCCGACCGCGATCACGGCCGTCGCGATGGCCGCCAGCGTCGGCTTCCTGGCGCTCGCCATGCGCACGCTTCCGCTCGGAACCGCCTACACGATCTGGACCGGCATCGGCGCCGTCGGCGCGTTCCTGGTCGGCATCACCGTGCTCGGCGAGGAGGCGGGTGCCGCACGGATGCTGGCGGCCGGCCTGATCGGTTCCGGGCTCGTGCTGATGAAGCTGTCGAGCCCGGGCTAGCGCGGTCTCCGCCGAAGCGGCCACCGGTTCGGCGTCAGAGAGCGCGTCGAAACAAAGGCCCTGGCTCCTTCATCCCGAGAAGCAGCCTCCGGCTTTCGGGATGATGCACAATGCCGAGCGGGAAGCCTCAGGCGGCCCGCACGGTCGTCAGGAAGGTGTCGATCTCCCGGCGCAACTCGGTGGATTGCTCGGACAGGCTTGCCGCCGAGGTGAGCATGCGGGTGGCGGCCGTGCCGGTCTCGTCGGCGGCCTGCGCCACTGCGTCGATCGTGCCGGTGACCGCGCCCGTGCCGATGGCCGCCTCCGCGACGTTGCGGGCGATCTCCCGGGTCGCCGCCCCCTGCTCCTCCACGGCGGCCGCGATCGAGGTCGCCACGCCGTCAATCTCGCGGATCCGCGCCGCGATGCCGTCGATGGCGTTGACGGTCTGACCGGTCGCCCCCTGGATGCGGCCGACCTGCCCGGCGATTTCTCCCGTGGCCTTGGCGGTCTGCTCGGCGAGTTGCTTCACCTCGGCGGCCACCACCGCGAAACCCTTGCCGGCCGCGCCGGCCCGGGCCGCCTCGATCGTGGCATTCAACGCCAGCAGATTCGTCTGCCCGGCGATGTCGGTGATGAGCCGCACCACGTCACCGATCCGTCCCGCCGCCGCGCTCAACTCCTGCACGAGGTTGGCCGTCTGGCCGGCCTGCACCACCGCGCCCCGGGCCAGATCGGCGGAGCCGTCCACCTGGCGGCTGATTTCCTGGACCGAGGCGCCGAGTTCCTCGGCGGCCGCCGCCACGGTACCGACATGCTGGGCCGCCTCCTGCGCGGCGCCCGCCACCGTCGCCGACCGCTCGGCCGTGTGCGTGGCCGTGCGCGACATCGTCTCCGCATCGGCGCGCAGACCGCGTGCCGCGTCCGAGACCCGCGCGAGCACGCCGCCGACCGCAGCCTCGAAGGTGTCCGCCATGGCGTGGACGGCGTGGCGGCGCTGGGTTTCGGCATCCTGGCGGGCGAGGGCGGTGTCACGCTCCAATGCCCGGCTGCGGATCAGGTTGTCCTTGAACACCTGGACGGCAGCCGCCATGGCGCCGATCTCGTCGCGGCGGCCTGTATGGGGAACCGCTACGGTCTCGTCGCCCTCGGCCAGCCGTCCCATCGCACCGGTCATGCGCGCGATCGGCCGGGCGATTCCGAAGATTGCGAACAGCAATGCGGCGGCGGCGACCGCAAGGCCGACCACGGTGGCCGCCACGGCGACGAGCTTGGCGCGGGTCGCTTCCCGGGCGGTCTCGGCGACGTTGGCCTCCGTCTGCGCGCGGGCCGAGGCGATCGCTTCCGTGAGGCTCGCCACGGCCTCGTCGTTGCGCGCCCCGGTTGCGGGATCCAGCACAAGCGCGAGGGCTCCGGGCTGGTCGCCCGCGATCATCAGCTCGACCACTTGCAGCTGGACGTTCTGGTAGGCGTTCCAGGCCGTGGTGAAGCGCTCGTAGATCGCCCGGTCGCGGGGCGCCGTGAGGCGGTCCTGGAAGGCTTGGCGCAGGCCCGAGAGCGACCCGAGCGTATCGGTGAGGGCGGTCTGGTTCTTGTCCAGGGCTGTCGCGTCGGGGGACGCCACCGCGAGCCTGTAGAGGCTCAGCCGCGCGTCCCGGACGGCCGTCCCGATGGCCTCGGCTTGGTTCTGCGTCGGCAGCGCCTGCTGTGAGACCGCCGTCGCGTTCTGTTCGATCTCGGACAGGAACGCGACACTGGCGACTCCCTGGCCGGCCGCGGCGAGCGCCAGCAGGGCGATCGCGCCGGAGAGAACCGTCTTGAGGGAGATACGCATGGAAATGTCCGTCTTCGCGGCGGTGCCGCGCCTTCAGGCCACGTATTCTCCGATAAAAATCTTAATCCTTTTTCGTTTTGAAACCGGAATTATCTCTACAGCCACTTCTTCCAGCGGAAGAAAAAGTACGGAAATACCGCGGCCACCACCATCATGACCAGGGCCATCGGGTATCCGAACGGCAAATCCAGTTCCGGAATGGACTTGAAGTTCATGCCGTAGATCGACGCGATCAGGGTCGGCGGCATGAAGACGACCGCCATGACCGAGAACAGCTTGATGATGTTGTTCTGCTCAAGGTTGACGAGACCGAGGGTCGCGTCGAGCAGGAACTGAATTTTGTTGTTCAGGAAGGTCGCGTGCTCCTCCAGGGATTGAAGATCCCGCAGGGTCGAGCGGACATCCTCCCGTAGGTCGCGCGGGGCCTTGTTGGTTCGGTACGTCGCCGAGAGCGCGAGCAGGATACGCTCCATCGAGACGAGGCTCTCGCGTTGCTTCGAGATCAGGTCGCCGTGCCGGCCCAGCGCGCGCAACGTGTCCTGAAGGGCGGTGTTGCGGGCGGAAGGATCATCCTGCACCTCGAAGATCTTGCCCGAGAGGCGGTCGATCCGCTCGCCCTGGAGCTGGAGCACGTCGGCGGCCCGGTCGATCACCGCCTCGATCAGACCGGCCAGGATGGTCTCGCCGGAGGGTGCGGAGGCGCTGCCGTTGCCCATCGTGCGGCCAGCGCGCTGCGTATACATCCGGAAGGCCTGCGGCTCCTCGTGGCGCACCGTCACGAGGCGGTTGCCCCGCAGGATGAAGGTGATGCCGGCGAGCCCCGGCTCCTCGGAATCGCTCACCTTCGAGAGCACCCGCCCGGTCATGTAGCGGGCGCCCTCCTCGACGTAGAGCAGTTCGGACGGCTCGATGTCCTTCATCTCCTCGCGGGTCGGCACCTCGATGCCCGCGAAGGCCTCGACCTTCATCTCCTCCTCGCGGCTCGGCCGGATCAGATCGAGCCAGACGGTATCCTCGGGAATCGGATCCTGGAGGTCGATGATGCGGCGTTCAAGCAGCGCGGATCCGGCGCCGACGGCGGGCTGGTGGATGAAGATCACGAACAGGTCTCGGGTGCAGGACGATCACGGGACAGCGCTGGGTTTTATCCGCATCCGGCACGGCGACTCCCGGCGCAAGCTGCGCTGGGGGTGTGACGGTGTTTTCTGACGCTTCCGTGACATCGCGGTCGGGCCTGCCGACCGCAGGCTGGTCTCCGGTGCAGAGCCGGCGGCATCCGCCCGCGGGGCACACTTGGCGAAAGGACGTGCACCGGTGGTCGGGCGCCGCGTGGTCCGCCGCCGAATCTATCCGACCCTGGCGACCGGCCTAATTGCAGCCGTCGCAGATGCTGTCGTCGATCTTGTCGGTCAGGGCCCGCTCGCGCCGCTTCTCCTGGCGGGACGGAACCTCACCGGGGCCCATCGAGGTGCCCGGCGGCTTGGTGACGCCGTACCGGTTGGTGTTCGGCGCCGTGATCGTCGAGGCGGGGCCGCCGCCGGTGCCGGTCTGGTCCGGGGCAACGGTCTGTGCGGCCAGCGAGCCCGGCAGGGCCAGGCTCAGGGCGGCGAGCGCCAGCGGGCGCAGGGATCCTCGGGACATGGAAAATCTCCAATCGCCGAGAGAACGTGAGAATCCCTTGCAGGTTGCGTCGCTCACCGTCGCTGCGCCGCGCGCCGGAACACGCCAACCATCTCGACATGCCCCGCGTGGCGGAACTGGTCGACCGGCGTGACCGATTCCAGCCGGTAACCGCCGGCCACCAGCGTGGCGGCGTCGCGGGCGAAAGTGCCGGCGTCGCAGGCGATGCCGATCACCAGCGGCACCTGCGCGGCGGCGAGCTGACGGGCTTGGGCCTCCGCGCCGGCCCGGGGCGGATCGAACACCACGGCGTCGAAGGCGCCGAGCTCGAGGGGCAGCAGCGGGCGGCGGAACAGGTCGCGCCGCTCGGTGGTGATCCGCTTCAGGCCCGTCGCGGCCCGGAAGGCTCGGTCGAGACCGGCCAGCGCCGCAGCGTCGGATTCCACGGCGTGGACCGCAGCGCGCCCGGCCATCGCCAGGCTGAGCGGCCCACAGCCGGCGAACAGATCCGCGACCTTGCGGACACGGCCCCCAAGGGCCGCGAGCGTCAGCTCGATGAGGACAGCCTGTCCCGCGGCGGTCGCCTGAAGAAACCCGCCGGGCGAGGGATAGAGGCGCGTGCCGCCGTCGGTCACCGAGACCGGTTCGGCCTCCATCAGACGTTCGCCGTGGAGCGACAGCCGGGCGAGGCCGAGTTCGCCCGCGACCCGCACCAGGGCGGCACCGACACCGGCGCTCACCGGTCCGTGGCCGCGCAGGTCGACGTCGAGACCCTGGTCGGTGGCGGTGACGGCCACGTCGAGGGGCTTGCGGCCATGGCCGAGGGGGGCGGCGAGGCGGCGCGCCACGTCGGGCGCCGGGTGCAGCGCCGGAACCGTGATCGGACAATGGTCGATCGGCACCAGTTCGTGGCTGCGCGCCGCCATCAGGCCCGCCTCGGCGCGACCCTCGACCGCCCGGACATGGAGCGTGAGCCTCCGCCGTCCGGCGCCATGAGCGTCGATGGCCGGCTCGGGCGCAACGCCGAGCCCGGCTTGCGAGAGGGCCTGGGCGACGAGGCCCCGCTTCCACGCAAGTTCGGCCGGCCGCGCGAGGTGCTGGGTGCGGCAACCGCCGCAGCGCATCACGTAGGGGCAGAAGGGCTCGACGCGGTCGGCCGAGGCCTGCTCGACGTCGAGCAGCTCGGCGCGGCGCCCCTCGCGCCGGATCGCGACGCGCTCGCCCGGCAGCGCATAGGCAACGAGGGTCCCGTCCTCCGCGATGCCGTCGCCGCGGGCACCGAGATCGCGGATCGTGATGGTCTCGCTTATCGTTTCACTCACGCCAACCTCGCGCCGATCAGGAACTCGGCATTGCCGTCGCCGCCGGTCACCGGCGAGGCGATCAGGCCCAGGATCGCGGCGCCGAGCCGCTCCAATTCGGCGCGCACGGCCGCGCAGACCTCCGCGTGGATGGCCGGATCACGCACCAGGCCGCCCCGGCCGATCCGGTCGCGGCCGGCCTCGAATTGCGGCTTGATCAGCGCGACGAGTCCCGAGCCCGGCGCCAGGAGGGCTGGTAGTACCGGCAGCACGAGGCGCAGGCCGATGAAGCTGACATCGACGCTCGCAAAGTCCGGGCGCGGCGCCAGAGCGGCGGGATCGAGGCTGCGGATATCGGTGCCCTCGCGGTTCGCCACCCGGGGATCGGCCCGGAGCCGCGGATGGAGCTGTCCCCGGCCGACATCGACCGCATGGACGTAGCGCGCGCCCCGGGTGAGCAGCACGTCGGTAAAGCCGCCGGTCGAAGCACCGACATCAAGGGCGACGCACCCCGCCGGATCGAGGCCGAACGCGTCCACGGCCGCGGCCAGCTTGAGGCCCCCGCGCGAGGCGTAAGGGTGCTCGGGCGTGGATTCGATCCGTGCCCCGGGTTCGATCGCCTCCGAGGCACGCGCGAGCGGCCGGCCATCGACGCGCACCAGCCCGGCGCGGATCGCGGCCTGTGCCCGGGCCCGGCTCTCGAAGTGGCCGTGCTCCACCAGGAACAGGTCGGCACGGCGCGCCGCCGTGGTGCGCTCCGGTATGGTCCGGTCTGAGGTCATCAAGGCTTCGTGCGGTCCCGGCAGATCTGCGGCATAGGTTCCCCCGCGCGGCCCTGTCGATGGCGAGCGCGCTCCCTAACTAGACCGGGCCTGACAGGAGAGCCACCGCATGATTCGTACCCTGCCGCTGCTCGCAGCGCTCGCGACCGTCGCCGCGGGCGCTGCCCACGCCCAGGAGCCGCCGAAGGAGGCCGCCAAGGCCGCTGAGACCTTTTCGGCGCCGATCAAGAACGCCAAGGGCGACACGATCGGTTCTCTGGCGATCCGCGACGGTGCCAATGCCCTCGTGCTGCGCGTCGCCCTTCAGGCCGGCGCCCTGTCGCCCGGCTGGCACGGCCTGCACTTCCACGCCGTCGGCGATTGCTCCGACCCGAAGTTCATGAACTCTAAGGCGCATGTGAACCACGACCAGAGCAAGCACGGCCTGCTCAACCCGGACGGGCCCGACGAGGGCGACCTGCCGAACCTCTACGTGGCGCAGGACGGCTCGGCCAACGCCGAGGTCTGGAGCGAGACGCCGCTCAACGGCGAGGGCGGCCTGAAGGACGGAGACGGCTCGGCGCTGATCATCCACGCCAACGAGGACGACCACACCAGCCAGCCGATCGGCGGCGCCGGAGACCGGGTCGCCTGCGCGGTGATCAAGTAGCCGTCTAAATCCCCGGCCGGTCGCAGGTGTTCATCGCAAAACCGGCGGCCACTTTGGCGAAACCTGCTCAGGTGGCTGCCTGGGGCGAGGGGACCTCCGGCGGGATCGGCCGGGGTCGGCCCGCCTCGTCGATCGCCACGAAGGTGAGGGTGGCCTGCGTCACCCGCTCGCGGACCTGGGTGCAGAAGCGTCGCGCCCAGGCCTCGACCTCGATCTTCATCGAGGTCCGGCCGACATGAGAAACTCGGGTGTAGACGCACAGTACGTCGCCGACCCGGACCGGCCGGATGAAGGTCATGGCATCGAGCGCCACGGTCACGACCCGGCCCTGCGCCCGGTCGACTCCCGCGATACCGCCGGCCTGATCCATCTGCGACAGGACCCAGCCGCCGAAGATGTCGCCGTTGGCGTTGGTGTCGGCCGGCATCGCGATGGTGCGGACTGTCAGGTCGCCTTTTGGTTGGTCGTCTTTGGGCAGATCGGTCTCCGGGGGCGGCGCCACGCTCGCGGCCGATGAGATCCCGACGTGCTGCATGCCGACCACCCGTTCATCGCGCGCCGTCAGGAGAGAAGGCCGGCGAGCTTGAGCCCCGCCGCCAGCAGGATGGCGGCCGCGCTCAGGATGCATTCGAGCGGGATCGATTGCCAGAGGTCCGGTGACGCCGCGGTAGGCTCGGAGCTTTGAGCAACATCGTTCATCGGGCATCCTCCCGGGCCGGCCGATCTGTCGTCGTCGGTCCCGTCTTCGGCATCATATCGCATGGTCTCTTCATGCGCAGCCCGACTCACGGCATGAAAAACCCGGCGGCTCGGGGAGCCGCCGGGTCGGTCAGGCTGGAATCAGCTCAGTAGTAGAACCGGCGGCGGTAATAGGGACGGCGCCAGTAGGGCCGCGGGCCGTAGAACCGGCGACGGTAGTAGGGGCGGCGGTAGAAGGGCCGCGGACCGTAGAAGCGACGACGGTAGTAGTACTGGGCCTTCTCGGCCACTGCCGGCGCGGCATTGGCCGGCAGGGCGAGAGCCGGGCCGATCGGCGCGGCGGACGCGCCCTCCGGCGCTGCGGCCGCGAAGCCCAGCACCAGCAGGGCCGCGAGCAGGAATTTCCTCAGCACGGTCTCGACTCCCTTTGTGTGATTGCGTCTCCGACGACGAACCGCACGGGAAGCGAGAACCCACCGCCCGGTCCGAAACGCTGCAACGCGTGGGCGAGGTGAAGCGTTGCAGCGTAACCACTGCTGAGTGTCCGACAGGGTTGATCCCGGGTTGAGAACCCCCTGGGACGCGCCGGTTCAGGCGATCTTCGTGGTCATGTCCTCCATGCGCGCCTCGGCGCTCTGCCGCACGAGGGCGATGCCGTGCTCGCAATCCTCGCGACGAACGTAGCCCTCACCGGACTCGGCGATCACCTCGCCGTTGCGCGCCCGCAGGCGCCAGCGCCACTCGCCCTTCGCATCCCGATAGAGTTCGAACCGCATGGTGCAGGCTCCCTGATAATCCGCCCGCTGAGATGGGTTGCCGAATCAGGAAGGGAAGGCGCCCACCCCGAGGGCGGGCGCCGGTCGTCATCAGCGGGAGAACGGTGCCGTTGTCCCGCATTGGCTTGGAGACCGCTTACTTCGCCTTGTCGGCGATGCCCTTCAGGCCGGCCTCGTAGACGCCGGCGATGGCCTCCTTGGCCTTGTCGTCCGGAGCGCCCTTGGCCTTGAACGTACCTGTCCACGTCACCTTGGAGCCGCTGCCGGCCTTCGCCACCGTGATGGTCGAGTGGTAGTCGGTCACGGGCAGCGGGCCTTCCAGGATCGTGTAGGTGTAGTCCATCTTCTTGTCGCTGCGGGACTCTTCCTCCTCGACGATCGTCCCGCCGCCCTTCAGGTTGAGCGTACGGACGTCTTTGCCGCCCTTCTTGGACAGGGCGCATTTCTCGATCACCGGATGCCAATCGCCGATCCCGCAGAATCCGCCGATCGTCTTCCACACCGCCTCGGGCGCAGCCGCGACATCGACGGACTTCGTGACTTCAAGGGCAAGAGCCGGCGAGAGCGACGCCACGACGAGGGCGGCGGCCGGGACAAGAATCCTCAGCATGAGGCGTTTTCTCCGATCATTGGTTTGCCGGCTCTAGGGCCGGCTCGCTCAACTAGCGCGCGTTCGCGCTGCTACGAGATCAACCCCTGAGGGCTCACGAAGGTGTGAGCACATGAAAAACCGCCCGGGACGGTCCCGTCCCGGGCGGCTGTGCTGTCTCACCGTGTGCCACGCCCGACTGCGTTGCGGTCCGGTACGGCTCCAATGCTCTAACGTAGAGCGCGCGCCGCTGAACCGATATCCGGTTCGGCGGCAAGCGCTCGAAGTCGTGGCTGGTTCAGGAGCGGGGCGACCGCTCCAGCCAACCGATGTTGCGACCCTCACCACCGCCGCCGCCGCTGCGCGGGCGGGCATCCGCCCGCTGGGGCCGGCTATCGCGGCTCGGACGACCCTGGTTCGGGCGCTGCTCGCCCTGCGGCCGGGCCTCGCGGCCCTGCGGAGCCGGGCCACGGCCCTCCTGCGGCCGGCCCTCTTGCGGCCGTCCCTGCCGGGGGGCGGCACCCTGGCCGCCGAAGCCGCGTCCGCCCTCGGGGCGTCCCTGCTGGGGACGGCCCTGCTGCTGCCGGGGCCGCTGGCCCGGGCGGCCGCCACCCGGACGCTGCTGCTGCCGCTCGGGCCGGCGCTCCTCCTCGCGGGCGATCTCGGCCGCTTCCTGGCGGGACGGCGGGTTGAAGCCCTCGGGGAAGCCCGCCACCGGCACCTTCTGGCGCGTGATGCGCTCGATGTCCCGTAGGTAGGCCTTCTCCTCGTCGTTGCAGAACGAGATGGCGAGCCCGTCCGCACCGGCGCGGGCGGTCCGCCCGATCCGGTGGACGTAGCTCTCCGGCACGTTCGGCAGGTCGAAGTTGATGACGTGGCTCACGCCGTCGACGTCGATGCCGCGGGCCGCGATGTCGGTGGCCACCAGCACGCGGCAATCGCCGTCGCGGAAGGCCTGGAGCGCCCGCTCACGCTGGGGCTGGCTCTTGTTGCCATGGATTGCGGCGGCCGCGATGCCGACCTTGTCGAGGCCGCGCACAACGCGGTCCGCCCCGTGCTTGGTGCGCGTGAAGACCAGCACGCGCTCGATCGCCGGATCGCGCAGGATGTGTCCGAGCAGCGCCTGCTTGGCGCCGGTATGGACGAAGATCACCTGCTGATCGACCCGCTCGGCCGTGGTGGCGACCGGCGTCACCGCGACCTGGACCGGATCGGTGAGGTACTGGCTCGCGAGACCTGCGATGTTCTTCGGCATGGTGGCCGAGAAGAACAGGCTCTGGCGCTTCTGCGGCAGCATCTTCACGATGCGCTTGAGGGCGTGGATGAAGCCGAGATCGAGCATCTGGTCGGCCTCGTCGAGGACGAGGATCTCGACGCCTTCCAGCGTCAGCGAGCGGCGCTCGATCAGGTCGATCAGGCGGCCCGGGGTGGCGACGAGGATGTCGACGCCCGGCGCCAGCGCCCGCTCCTGACGGCTGATGGTGACGCCGCCGAACACCACCGTGTTGGTGAACGACAGGTGCCGGCCGTAATCCGAGAAGGATTCGGCGATCTGGTTGGCGAGCTCGCGGGTCGGCGAGAGCACCAGCACCCGGCAGCCGCGGCGCGGGGCGCGGCGGTCCGAGAGGGCGAGGCGGTGCAGGATCGGCAGCGCGAAGGCCGCGGTCTTGCCAGTGCCGGTCTGGGCGATACCGCAGAGGTCGCGGCCCGTCATGGCCGGCGGGATTGCCTGGGCCTGGATCGGGGTCGGCGCGACGTAGCCGGCTTCGCTGAGCGCCCGCAGCACGGGCTGGGCGAGGCCAAAATCGGTGAATTGGGTCAAGGATGTATCCGATGCAGCAGGGCCGGCCGGGCGCCGCGCGTTCCGCGCGAGAAATGCCGTGTTGAGGCCGGTCCGTTGGCAGGGGGCAGCCCGCGTGATGGGGCGGCCCGGGTGCATGCACGTTATGAAGAGGGGGGCCGGATCACGCCGCGATGGCGCAGGATCCGTCACGCAGCCCCCTCAAGCGGGCCATGGCGGCCGCTGACGCTGCAACGCCGATATGACGGTGTGCGGCTGCGAAGTCAATGTCGCGCGGCACGAGCCGCCGCATGGCACCGCCCCCTGCTCTGCAAGGCTCGACAGGCCACCGTCTTGCGCAATCCGTCCCCGGGGACAGCGGTGGCTCGCCAGAGGACGGTTCAACGCGACTCGAACGAACCTTGAATTGCCCCGCGCGATCCGTGAGGAAGCGCGGATGGTATCGCGGGCCCGGGGACAAGCATCGGGCCGGCCGAAGAGGGGGGCGAATGATCCGATCTGTTCTGTCCGTGAGCGCCGGTCTGGCGGTGATCGCAATCGTCTTGGCATCCCTGTGGATCGGGTATGGCCCACGCCCTCAGGGTGGGCCGGACAAGCGGACCTCCGCGGTGATTCCCCTGTCGCAACAGCAGCGAACCACCGTGGACGCCAAGGGACAATCCATCCGGACCATCACGCCGGGATCGTCGGCCGGTCCCGGGATGGCGGCAACGGCGCCCCCGGCATCATCCCCGTCCGCTGCTGCTCCGGCCAGCCCGGCGCCTGGTGCCTCGGCCGATCTCGGCTCTCCCGCGCGGCAATCCGACGGTGTGTCCACCACGGGTTTGAGGACGGAGCCGGCCCCGGGAGAGGCTCGGGACCCCTCCGACTCGCCAGGTGGGAGCGTCGATCTCAACACGGCGTCGGTCGAGCAGTTGAACGCGCTCGGGGCCGGTATGATCGGCCGGCGGATCATCGAGTTCCGTCCCTACGCCTCCCCCGATGAGCTCCTGACGCGCCGTGTCTTGAAACGCGCCGATTACGACACGATCAAAAACGCGATTACTGCCCGATAGCCCCCCAAGTGGACTGACGAAGTGAACAGGCGTCCATCGCGGACGTTGGTGCACGGATCACGCACAAGACGTGATCGTGGAACGCTCGAGGAGCCTGCCATGCGAAAGACCGCACTGATCGCGGCTGTCGGCCTATTGTCGATGGGGACCGCCAGCTTGGCCGCCGAAAATGCCGGTGGTGCGGGCGTGCCCGGAACAACGCCCCGCATGCAGGGCTCGCCCAATGCCGCGGGCTTCGGCAAGGCGGAGACCACCGGGACAGCCGGCGCGACCACGCCGGACACCACCGCCACCCAGGACGGCAAGATGAAGGGCCCGCCGAACGCATCAGGGTTCCAGCACGGCGCGTCCGGCCAGCCATCGGGCCGCTGAGCTTCTGCGGGCGGGGTCGATTGTCGGCTGCCGCCTCGCAGCGCCGCACTGTCCCACGGCACGATGCTGTGGGTGTTCATCGGAGGCCGGGCTCGGACTGGAGATCAGCTGCGGACCGCCGAAAGGTCCCCGTAGCGAGAGTCAGTCCGGCAAGTGGTACGTCTGTCGGTGATTGTGCGGGACCGCCCCTAGGGCTCCGGTCACGTCGTTCGGCGCCGATCTTGTCTCTATCAGGAGAGAGAAGATTGGTGCGGCCAAGAGGACTCGAACCTCCACCCCTCGCGGGACTAGCACCTCAAGCTAGCGCGTCTACCAATTCCGCCATGGCCGCATCGGACGCGACGATCCGTGTCCGCTCGCTCGACAAGAGCCGCCCTCGGGAGATCCCGGAGGCCGATACGTTGTCGGCGGCGCAGCGGATAACAGATCGATCCGCCGCCGACAAGCGCTTCACTCACGCGGAATCGTACCCGCTCTCCAGAAACGAGGCCGCACCGTCACCGATGCTGGCGCCCGGCTCCACGATCGAGGCCGCCTTGCGGATCAGCTCCGTCACCTCGACGGAGATGCGGTCACCGGTCACCACGATCTGCCCGCGGGCGACCGGATGGTCGTTGGCCAGGATCTCGACCATGTCGCTGTCGCTGGCGTCCAGCTCGATCACGGCGCCGCGGCCCATGCGCAGCAGCATGTGCAGCGGCATGCGGGTGCGGCCGAGCACCACCGTCAGATCGACCTTCAGCGTCTCGAAGACCGCCACTGCCCGCCATCCCGTCTCGCGGCCAAGACCTTGCAACCGCCGGCCGCGGATGTTGAAGGTTTCGACCATCGACGCAGGATGGTGAACCATTGGTAAACGCGCCCCGCCTCGCGGTCAGCCCGCACGCCTTCCCAAACGCGCCCGGCTCCGGCCCGGTGGGCTGGCGCGTCAGCGATGCGCCCGTGGGCTACGAGGCGGCCGTCGCCTGGATGGAGGCGCGCGCGGAGGCCATAGCCCGCGGCACGGCACCCGAATGTGTCTGGCTGCTGGAGCATCCGCCGCTCTACACGGCCGGAACGTCGGCCCGGCCGGAGGATCTGGTGGCGCCCGACCGGTTCCCGGTCCACGCGACGGGGCGGGGCGGGCAGTACACCTATCACGGCCCCGGCCAGCGCGTGGCCTACGTGATGCTCGACCTCGACCGCCGCAGCCGCGATCTCCGCGCCTACGTGGCGAGCCTGGAGGCGTGGCTGATCGCGACGCTCGCGGCCTTCAACGTCCGTGCCGAGCGCCGGGAGGACCGGGTCGGCGTCTGGGTGCGCCGCTCCGAGAAGGGGCCGGAGGTCGAGGACAAGATCGCGGCGATCGGCATCCGGGTGCGCCGTTGGGTGAGTTTTCATGGGATCAGCCTGAACGTCGAGCCGGACCTCGCGCATTTCGACGGGATCGTGCCCTGCGGGGTCCGCCTGCACGGCGTGACGAGCCTCGTCGATCTCGGTCGGCCGGTGAGCATGGCCGAGGTGGACATGCAGCTCCGGGCGGCGTTCGAGGAGATCTTTGGGGTGACCGCGATGGAGTCCGTAAGCGCGGGCGATCCGTGAGCGCGTTCTGGCCGAGGCAAGCCTCAGACGTCTGCGCGTCCGATCACGGGTTTCCAAAGGGCTTTCGGCCCTTTGGTGGGTTGCCACGGCGAAGCCATTGGCACGGGCGAAGCCCGATCGCAGGGCGCTGCCCTGCACCCGCGAAAGGTCTCGACCTTTCGAAACCATGACGTCCGCAACACCCGCTCGAACGATTGCCCAACACCCGCCGATAAGGCGTCGCACCCCGTCAGAAATCTGCGTGCAGCCGCGAGGCGAAGAAGTGGGCCGGGCCGCGGTCGCGGTTGTAACCGGGGTTGTTGATGAACTGGTAGTCGAAGGTCAAGGTCACGAACTTGGTCAGGTTCAGGGCGTAGTAGGTCTCCAGAGCCCGCTCGGTGCCATAGTTGAGCCGGCCATCGCCGATCAGCAGCCCGTAGAAGCCGGCCGCGAAGGCCGCTCGGTGGGAGGGCGAGAGCCCGTTCATCGCCGCGCCGATCCCGACGGTGTCGTCCGGCCGGTCCCACGCCTTGCCCTTCAGCGACAGGCCACCGGAAAAGCTCTGGTCGACATCGGTGAACGAGATGTTCTCCGTGCGGCCGTCGTTCAGGCTGGCGCGGGCGAACAGGCCGAGGTCCGGCGTCAGCGCCTGTTCCAGGTTGATGTAGCCGCCGGTCTTGCGCCGGGGGCGCCGGGTTGCCCCGACCGCGTCGTTGATGTCGTCGAACGCGCCGAGTTGCGTCAGCGTCACCACCTCCCGGTTGTTGGCCGAGTTGCCGACATTCGAGAAGAACCCCAGGCGCAGCTTGCCCGGCTGGTCCAGCCCCGGCAGGACGTAGCGCTGCTCGAACTCGGCGTTGAGCCCCGCCCGGCGGAACACCCGCGGGTCGAGTACGTCGCTCGACGGCTCCTTGGGCACCTGCGTGTAGGCGGCGCGGATCGCGAATTCCGGCCGGTTGTACTCGGCATAGACACCCTGCGTGAAGCCGGGGAGGTTCGCCGGGAAGTCCCAGGCCGAGGAGCCCCAGATCGACCAGTTGAAGAAGTCCACCCGCGGATCGTGCGCGTAGATGTTGCCATCGAAGAAGTCGCCCAGCGCGAACTTGCCGGCGATCAGCGTGATCCGCTCGGCATCGTAGCGGGTGGCGACCTGGTTCGGCCCGTCCGGCACCTCCACGGTTTCGCCGCCGAGGTTGATCGTCTGCTTCACGTAGTAGCGGTTCGAGCGCAGCTTCGGGAACGGGGCACCGGCCTTCTGCGCCTCGCCGTTGACGAAGCCGGCCACGCCCAGCGTCCGCGACAGGCCGAACCCCTGGCTGAACTCGGGATTGTAATAGACTTCCGTGGTGTCGGTGAGCTTGAGCCCGAGGAAGATCGTAGCCGTGGTGGTCTGCCGGGCCTGATCGGGGATCAGGCTCTGCGCCCCCGTATAGGGCGAGCGGAAGCCCGGGACTCTCTGCGCGATCAGGGTCGTCTGCCCGTGCAGCGAAAAGCGGCCGGTATCGCCGTTGTCGGGATCGTGCGGGGCGGTCTCGTCGGGATCGGGCGGCACCTTCAGCCCGTCCGGGAACCACATCAGCCGCAGAAACATCTGGTTCGACGTGAAGCTCGCCCGGGTCGCGACCGGGCCGCCCGCATCGCCTGGCACGATGCCCAACGGAAACCGTCGGCTGCCGCCGAGATCGACGTAGCGGTAGTCGATCCCGAGGGCGAGGTGGTCGCTGACGGCGTATTGCACCCCCGCGCCGAGGGTGAACCCGAGATAACCGAGTTCGCGCTGCGCCGTGTTCTGGCTGCCCGTATCGAGGTCCGGATAGGTCGCAAGGACGCGTGCGTTCGCGCCGGCGAGGCCGAAGGATCCGTAGACGAGATAGCGCTCGAAGCTGTAGCCGAGCCGCGCCCGCAGGGTGCCGTAGAGTTCGGTCTTGGCGCGCACGACGTTGAACGCGGGGTCCACGTCCGCGTAGCCGAAGCCCGCGATGGTCGAGGGCACCGGCCGCTTCAAGTTCGCCGCGTCGATCGTGGCCTCGACGCCGTAGACCCAGGGGCCCGCCTGCCAGTTCCAGCCACCGAACAGCCCGCCCACCGCCGTGGTGGCGTTGCGCCCCTGGTCGCTGCGGCCCGTCGAGTCGCCGCTCTTGAAGGCCGGGACCGGCCGCCCGCCGATCGTCGTCGGACCGAACGTGTAGGCCCCGTATGAGCCGCCCGCACTGCCCTCGAGGCCGATATAGCCGCCCGACCAGTCGGTGTAGGCGGACACCTCCGCTGCCCGTCGCTGCGCCGCGAGGTCGGCCGCGCCCGCAGGCGCGATGACTGCAGGGGTCAGCAGGAGAACTGCCGCCTGGGTCAGCGCTGGGATTCGAGGACGGAATTTCGCTTGAGCCAGGGGCGCGGGACGGATTCTCATGCGACTCACAGCAACAATATAGCTTTTGCTAAAACCCACTTCGCTGCAGCGCAAGCCGTGGCGGGCCGGGGCGGTGAACGCGGTGTCGCAGGTGCGGCATCGCGGCGTTCGCTCGGCGGCCACGTTTTCAGCCGTTAGCGTGGCAGTCGCATGACGTTCCCGAGATCGCTGCACCGGTCAAGATCGGGCCGGCCACAGGCGGGAGAAAAGTCTTGTTCGCGACAGATTACAATCAGCCGAGTGGGCAACTGAGACTGGGAAATACAGAGCCAGCATGCCAATAGGCCTTCAGATTAGAATTGTTATTATTTGATAGTGGGGCGATGCCTGTTTGAAGTTCTGGCACGAGGGTCTATGTGCAAAACCATGCGTGCCTCAACCGCCCCGACGATTCTCCGCGGCCTCGCCTTGGTTGCCGCCCTCGCCATCGCGGGATCCGCCGCGGCCAAGGAGGTGCCGATCGGCCCGCATGTAACCCGCAACGGCCTGGAGGTCGCCGCCGTCTACCTGCAGCCGATCGAGATGGAGCCTGCCGGGATGATGCGCGCGGCCGCGCAATCCGACCTCCATCTCGAGACGGACATCCGCGCCGCCAAGGACAACCGCAACGGCTTCGCCGAGGGCGACTGGGTGCCGGCGCTCGACGTGCGCTTCGAGGCGGTGAAGCTCGACGGCGACAAGCCGACCGACCAGAAGGTGTCGGGGATGCTGATGCCGATGGTCGCCAATGACGGGCCGCATTACGGCGACAACGTCAAGCTGTTCGGCCCCGGTCGCTATCGCCTGAAGGTCACGGTCGCGCCGCCCGGCAAGGACAGCCATTTCGGCCGCCACGTCGACAAGGAGACGGGCGTCGGCCCGTGGTTCGAGCCATTCGAGGTCGTGCAGGACTTCACCTTCGCCGGCGTCGGCAAGAAGGGCGCCTATTAAGCTTCCGGAGGTGTTCGTGTCCCGCCTGCTGCGCGCTGCCGCATTCGCTGCCCTGCTCCTCGCCGCTTCCGTGGCCGCGGCCGCGCCCGTGCGCGCGGACGACATGCCGGTGATCAAGGTGGAGATGCGCGACGGCGTGATCCTCCCGGCAGTGATCGAGGTACCGGCCAACACCCGCTTCAAGCTGGAGATCTCGAACACTGGCCAGTCGCCCGTCGAGTTCGAGAGCACGGAGCTCAAGCGTGAGAAGGCGCTGGCCGCGGGTTCGACCTCGGCGATCGTGTTCCGCACCCTCGATGCGGGCTCCTATCAGGTGTTCGACGATTTCCATCCGGACGCCAAGGCGACGCTGGTCGCCAAATGAGTGCGTCGACGACAGCGCCTGCGGCCCTGTCCGCCGCCTCTCGTCCCGCACGCCGCGCCTGGATCGACGCGCGGCTCGCGCAACTCGGCGACGCCATGCGCCGCCACGGCTGGGCGCTCCGGGCCGTGCAGTGGCTGATCATCGCCGTCTATGCGGTGCTGGTGATCGTGCCCGCCCTGCTGCCGCTGCCAGACAACGCCGCCCATATCTGGACCAACCTGACTTTGGCTGCGCAGTTCGCCTTCTGGGGGATCTGGTGGCCGTTCGTGCTGCTCAGCATGGTGCTGGTCGGCCGGGCCTGGTGCGGCGTGCTCTGCCCCGAGGGGGCGCTGAGCGAGTTCGCCAGCCGGTGGAGCCGCGGCTATGCCGTGCCGCGTTGGATCACGTGGCAGGGCTGGCCATTCCTGGCCTTCGCCGGCACCACGGTCTACGGCCAGATGACCAGCGTGTACGGCTATCCGAAGCCGGTTCTGGCGGTGCTCGGCGGCTCGACCCTGGCGGCGATCGTCGTCGGGCTGCTCTACGGGCGCAACAAGCGGGTCTGGTGCCGCTATCTGTGCCCGGTCAACGGCGTCTTCGCGGTGCTGTCGAAGCTCGCCCCGATCAGCTTCCAGGTCGACCGCGCGGCCTGGGCCGCCTCGCCCAAGCCCGCCCGGGGTGCCGAGGCGTTCAACTGCGCACCGCTCGTGCCGGTGAAGACGATGCGCGGCGCCGGGGCCTGCCATATGTGCGGGCGGTGCAGCAATCATCGCGGTGCGGTGCGCCTCGCCCTGCGCTCGCCCAATCACGAGATCGTGCACGTGGCCGGCACCGAGCCGGATTTCAACCAGACCGTGCTGATCCTGTTCGGCATGCTGGCCCTGGCGGTGGGCGCCTTCCAGTGGTCGGCGAGCCCCTGGTACGTCGAGGCCAAGCAATGGGCCGCCACCTGGCTCATCGAGCGTGGGGTGACGTGGCCGCTGGAGATGTCGGCGCCCTGGTTCGTGCTGACGAATTATCCCGACCGCAGCGACGTGATGACACTGCTCGATGGCGGACTGCTACTGGCCTATATCGGCGCGGCGACGGTGATCCTCGGGCTCGCCCTGTCGGGGATCGTCGCGCTGGCGACCCTCTCCCTCGGGGGCTGGTCGCTCCGGCGTTTTCATCACCTGACGCAGACGCTGATCCCGGTGGCGGGCTGCGGTGTCTTCCTGGGGCTCTCGGCGCTCACCGTCACGTTCCTGCGGGGCGACGGCATCGTGATCCCCTACGTGTCGGAGATCCGCGCCGGGATGCTCGGTGGGGCGAGCCTGTGGAGCGTCTGGCTCGCCTGGCGGGTCGCCGGCCTCGACGCCCACGGCCTCCGGCGGGCGGCGGCCACCACCTGCATCCTCGGTGCGACCGCCCTGTCGGTGGTCAACTGGGTGCTCATGTTCTGGATCTGGTAGCGCGGTCCGCGCGCCATCTCGCAACACCTCGCAACCTTTGGAGACCGCCATGATCGGCGCCTTCGTCATCGCCTTCCGCGAAGTCATCGAGGCGGGCCTCATCATCTCGATCGTGCTTGCGGCGACCCGCGGCATTCCCGGCCGGATGCGCTGGGTGCTGCTGGGCATCGCGGGCGGACTGGCCGGGGCCGGCCTCGTGGCCCTGTTCGCGGAAAAGATCTCTGACGCGTTCGAGGGCAGCGGGCAGGACATCCTGAACGCCGCGGTGCTGATCGTCGCGGTGCTGCTGCTGATCTGGCACAACACCTGGATGAGCAAGCACGGCAAGGAACTGGCTGGCGAATTGCGCGCCGCCGGTGCGGCGGTGCGCTCGGGCGAGCGCGAGGCCGCCGCCCTCTCCATCGTGATCGGCGCCGCGATCCTGCGCGAGGGCGCCGAGTTGGTGCTGTTCCTCTACGGCCTCGTGGCCTCGGGCACCTCGGGGGCGGATATCCAGTTCGGTGCCGTGGCCGGCATCGGGGCGGGGGCGCTGCTCTCGGCGGTGACCTATTTCGGGCTTGCGGCGATCCCCAGCCGCTACGTGTTCTCGGTGACGAGCGTGCTGATCATCTTCCTGGCGGCGGGGCTCGCGGCGCAGGCCGCCCAGTTCCTGGCCAATGCCGGCGTGGTGGACGTCCTCGGCCACACCCTCTGGAACAGCTCGGGCGTGATCGCCGAGACTTCCTGGCCGGGCCGCATCCTGCACGCCCTCGTGGGCTACACCGATCGGCCGACTGCCCTGCAGGGGCTGGTCTACGTGGCGACAATCGCGGTCATGGTCGGGCTGATGCAGTGGAGCGCCGCCGACAAGCGCCGCGCCATGCGGCCTGCCTGAGAGCGGGGCGGCCCGGAGGCCGACCCGCACCCGGATTTCGGAGGCCCGGACAGCCCCGCCGCTTCCGGCGGAGGATGTCCGGTTTACCTTCCGGTTCGTCAGCCCTGCACGGCCCATTTCGCGGGGTCGGCCGGCTTCTGCTTGTAGATCGTCCCGGCGAAATCGACGTGCAACTCCGTGGCGACGTCGTCGCCGCGGTGGGCCAGAAGCTCGAAGTGCTTCGGCTTCCGGCGCGGAGACCCGGTGACCGACCAGCCATCGGCGGCGGCCGCTGCAAGGGCTTTGGCGGGATCGGCCGGCACGTCCGGTCGCGCCGCACCCGGCGGGTGGTTCGGCTTCTTGTGCTGGATCAGCACCGGCTCCCGGCCCGCGGCGGCGATCCGCGTGACCTTGATCTCCGAGGGCCGGCGTTCCCCCTCCAAGGTGACGCGCAGACCGGTCGCGAGCGGGAACGCGTCGGCGCCCTTGGGACCGAGATCGGCCAAGTGCGTGGCGCCGCCCGCTTCGAGGGTGAAGCGGTGCGCGAAGACGTGCTGGATGGTGCCCGACAGGGCGTTGGTATCGTGATGCGGCATGATCTTCTCCGAAGAGCGCCCAGCCGAGGCGCTTTCGATATATCGGATTGGGTCGACCGCCCGTCAAGGGGCCCCTGTCGCCACCGCCCGGTTCGGATCGGCGCCCCATTCCGACCACGATCCGTCGTAGAGGCCGCGGGCGGGCCGGCCCATCGTTTCCAGGGCCAGCGCGATGATCGCCGCGGTCACCCCGGAGCCGCAGGTGGTCACGATCGGGCGGTCCGGATCGACGCCGTTCTCCGAGAAGACGGCGGCCAGCTCCTCCGGGCTCTTCATCCGGCCCTCGCGCTGCAGCGCTGCGTAATGCAGGTTGCAGGCGCCCGGCATGTGACCGGGGCGGACACCGGCGCGCGGCTCCGGCTCCTCGCCGCGGAATCGGGTGCCCGAGCGGGCATCGACCACCTGAGCCACGCCGCTTGCCAGGGCGCGGGCGACATCGTCCGCATCCGCCACCGCACCGTGATCGAGCCGGGCGGTGAAGTGCCGGCGCTCGCGCGGATACGGCTCGCCCTCCTCGGTGGGGTAGCCCGCCGCCGCCCAGGCCGGAAGCCCGCCATCCAGCACGAGGGCATCGCGCACCCCGAAGGCCTTGAGCATCCACCAGACCCGCGGTGCGGAGAACAGGCCCATCCCGTCGTAGACCACGATCTGCTGGCCGTCGCCGACGCCGAGCGCCCGCATTCGCGCGGCGAAGACCTCCGGGCGGGGCAGCATATGCGGCAGGCTCGACTCGGTGTCGCTCATTGCGTCGAGGTCGAAGCGCCGGGCGCCGGGGATATGGGCTGCGCGGAACTCGGCCTCGGGATCTCGGCCTGCAGCCGGGAGATACCAGGAGGCATCGAGGATCACGAGGTCGGGGGCGGTGAGGCGATCGTGCAGCCAATCGGGTGACACGAGGGGCGCTTGGGCCATGGGCAAGTCCGGCTCTGGTCGCGGGAACCCGAACCAAACCACAGGTCGGTCCGGCTTGCACACCCGGGCGGGAAGCGATTCGGAGCGTTCAGGGCGTTTCGTCAGCCCGGTGAATGTCAATCGAACAGGCGATATGCCTGCCAGCTACGCATCCGGCACCGTGCTCCGATGCAGTGCGTGCACATTGGTCTTGTTTTAAATTGCCTTAACCCCAGTTACGACAACACGATGACGCCGATCGCGCCGGTCGACATCGGGTGAGTCGATTCGGATGCCATCCCGACGGATGCGTCCGGGGTCGCTGCCCGAGGGAGAGGCGTCCGTCCCTTCCATCTGCCGGGGCCCCTGGTCCCATCGAGCAGGATCATCATTGAGCCGATCGACACCATGAATCAACTCGTTCGCATGTCCCAGATCGGCGACGCCGAGACCGTCAAGGAGCCGTCGGCCGACCTGCGCGTTCCCTTCGCGCAGTCCGGGGCCTTCGTGTGCAAGTACATCATCGGCGAGCCGAACGACCGGGCGGTCTGCTGCGGCGCACCGGTAGCCGACGGCAAGAGCTGGTGTGCCTATCACCGCCGGATCGTGTTCGAGCCGACCCGTCCGGGCCGTATCCGCTGAACTTTGCGCTGAGCGGGGTGTCACCCCTGCGCGTCACTGGGTCCGCATGATCTGGATGACGGCGGGGGTGATGATGACGACGAACAGCACCGGCAGGAAGAACAGGATCATCGGCACCGTGAGCTTGGGCGGCAGCCCGGCCGCCTTCTTCTCGGCTTCGGTCATCCGGTTGTCGCGACTCTCCTGTGCGAGCACCCGCAGCGCCTGCCCGATCGGTGTGCCGTAGCGCTCGGCCTGGACCAGGGCGGTCGCCACGGCCTTCACGGGATCGAGGCCGGTGCGCAGCACCAAGTTCTCGTAGGCCTGACGCCGGTCCGGCAGGAACGACATCTCGGCGGTCATCAGCGCGAGTTCCTCGGCCAGCACCACCGATGAGGTGGCGATCTCGGTGCTCACCCGCCGAAAGGCATGCTCGATCGCCATGCCGGACTCGACGCAGATCAGGGTGAGGTCGAGGGCATCCGGCCAAGCCTTGCGGATCTCGGTCTGACGCTTCTTGGCGGCGTTGACGAGGAACAGTTCCGGCGCCTTGATGCCGGCATAGGCGGCGCCGATCACCAGTCCGAGCCGCACGAGGTACGAGGCGTCGATCGCGTCCAGCACGAACAGGTAGAACAGCGCGCCGATCACCGTGGCAACCGGCACGACGAGGCGGAAGAACAGGAACGCGGTCTCCGCTCCCTGGCCGCGATAGCCCGCCTGCATCAGCTTGCGCTTGGCCGTGTCGGTGGCGAGCCAGCGTTGCAGCTGATACCGCTCGACGATCGACTTCATGTAGGCCTTGGGTTCGACGCGCAGCGTGCCCCGCATCGACACCTGTGCGCCTTTGGCGCGCTCGCGCCGCCGGATCTGCTCACGCTCGTCGCTCACGAACTTCATTCGCTTCTCGAGCTTGTCGGTCTCGAAGAACGGCTGCGCCACCGCGAAAGCGGTCGCCGCCGCCGCGATGGCGGTCAGGAGCGTCCCCATGAACCGGGGATCGAACAGCTTCGCGGCGATGTCGTCGATCATGGGATCGGATCCGGGAAAAGCGCGCGGCGGGCGTGAGGGCCCGCCATCAGAACTCGAAGGCGATCATCTTCTTGATGGTGAAGACGCCGATCGACATCCAGATCGCGGCCCCCACCAGCGCGATCTTGCCGATATCGGTCGTCCAGAGCAGCGAGATGTAGTCGGGGCTCGTCAGGGAGGTGATACCCCCCACCCCGAAGGGCAGGCAGGCGATGATCGAGGCCGAGGCCTTGGCCTCCATGCTCATCGCCTGGATCTTGCCGCGCATCTTGGCCCGGTCGCGCAGCACCGTGGAAAGGTTGTTCAGCGCCTCCGACAGGTTGCCGCCCGATTGCTGCTGGATGTTGATCACGATCACGAAGAAGTTGACCTCCGGCGTCGGCACCCGCTCGAACATGCGCATGACCGCGTCGCCCAGCGACAGGCCGAGCGCCTGGGTCTCCACGACGGTCCTGAACTCGCTGCGGACCGGCTCCTCCGCTTCGCGGGAGACCATGCGGAAGCAATCCCCGACCGGGATGCCGGTGCGGATGCCGCGCACCACCACGTCGACGGCGTTGGGCAGTTCCTTGTTGAACTTGGCGATGCGCTTGAGCCGCAGGCGGCGCAGCAGCCAGGCCGGCAGGCCGAAGCCCCCGGCGAAGGCTGCACCGACCCCCGCGATCGGGCTTTCGGTCAGCACGAAGAGCAGCAGCCCGCAGATACCGGCGCTGATGGCCGACATCATGTAGAAGGTCTGCTTGGTCCAATCGAGGCCGGCGCGGGCGAGCTTCAGCTCCACGCTGGCTTTTGAGGCACCCTTGGCCTTGGCCTCGATCTCGCTCAGCGTCTTGGCGACCTGCTCGCGTCGGTTGACCGCCACGCCCCGCAACGCCGCCCCGGTCGGTGAGACGCCGATCGCCTTCAGGCGCTTGTTCGCCCGGCGCTCGCCGTCGAACAGGGGCAGGATCGCCACGTAGGCGACCGCCGCCGCGGCGATGCCGATGAGGCCCGCAACGATCGGAAGGTTCGAAGAGCCGATGGCGGCAAGATTCGGCATGCCTCAACTCCGATCAACAACCTCGGCGGCGTCCAGCGCCTCGCCGAGCCGACGCTCCAGGCCGTAGTAGCGGGCGCGCTCCCAGAATTTCGGCCGGCCGATCCCGGTGGAGCGGTGGCGCCCGACCAGCCGGCCGTTCGCGTCCTCGCCGACGATGTCGTAGAGGAAGACGTCCTGGGTGGTGATGACATCGCCCTCCATGCCGAGCACCTCGGTGATGTGGGTGATCCGCCGGGAGCCGTCGCGCAGGCGCATGGCCTGGATCACCACGTCGATCGAGCCGCAGATCATCTCGCGAAGCGTCTTCGAGGGCAGGGTGAAGCCGCCCATCGAGATCATCGATTCGATACGCGACAGGCACTCGCGCGGGCTGTTGGCGTGGAGCGTGCCCATCGAGCCGTCATGGCCGGTGTTCATCGCCTGGAGCAGGTCGAAGGCCTCGGGTCCGCGCACCTCGCCGACGATGATCCGCTCGGGCCGCATGCGCAGGCAGTTCTTGACGAGATCGCGCATGGTGACCGAGCCCTGGCCCTCCATGTTCGGGGGGCGCGTTTCCAGGCGGACCACGTGGGGCTGCTGGAGCTGGAGTTCCGCCGCGTCCTCGCAGGTGATGACCCGCTCGTCATGCTCGATGAAGGCGGTCAGGCAGTTGAGCAGCGTGGTCTTGCCCGAGCCCGTGCCGCCCGAGATCACCACGTTGCAGCGTGACTGACCGATGATCTTCAGGACCTCGGCACCCTCGGGCGAGATCGCCCCGAAGCGCACGAGCTGCTCCAGGGTGAGCTTGTCCTTCTTGAACTTACGGATGGTGAGCGCCGGGCCGTCGATGGCGAGCGGCGGCGCGATGACGTTGACGCGGGACCCGTCCGGCAGGCGCGCATCGCAGATCGGCGAGGCGTCGTCGACCCGGCGGCCGACCTGGCTGACGATCCGCTGGCAGATGTTCATCAGCTGCTGGTTGTCGCGGAAGCGCACGCTGGTCAGCTGGATCTTGCCGTTGACCTCGATGAAGGTCCGGTTGGCGCCGTTGACCATGATGTCGGCGATGTCGTCGCGGGCGAGCAGCGGTTCCAGCGGGCCGTAGCCCAGCACGTCGTTGCAGATGTCGTCGAGCAGTTCCTCCTGCTCGGCGATCGACAGAACGATGTTCTTGAGCCCGATGATCTCCGTGACGATGTCGCGGATCTCCTCGCGGGCGGTCTCGGCGTCGAGGCGCGAGAGCTGCGTGAGGTCGATCGCTTCGATCAGCGCGCCGAAGATCAGGCTCTTGGTCCGGTAGTAATCCTCGGACCGCGTGGTCTCGACGACCACGGGGGCGGACGGCTCGGGCCGCTTGGGCGCGGCGTCCCGCTGCGGTGCCGCCGGTGAGGGAGCGGGCGACCGCGGCGCAGGCGTGGGCGCAGGGGCGGCCGGTGCGCCGCCGATCTGGCGTCTACCGAACATGGGCCATTCCCGGAGCGCAATCCCGCCGCATCACGAGGCCTTTCCGCCGACGAGCTTGGCGCCGGGGAACTTGCCGCCGGCGAACTTCGCGAGGAGCGGCTCGAACAGGCTGGTGCGCCCGTGGCGTCGGGTCTCCGAGCGTCCGAGCGTCAGGGCGGCGAGGTCGTTGAAGAGCTCTGCCACCTTCGAGCCGGCCTGGATCTCGGCGATCATCTGGCCGTTGTTGGCGGCCGTGCCGAACAGGGCCGGCTCGAACGGAATCGTCAGCGCGACGGGAGACTCGAGGGTCTTAGCGAATTCGGGCGTGCCGATCTCGGGGCGCTTGGGCACGCCGACGCCGTTGAGCAGGATCCGCGGCGGGGCGTCGTTGGGGCGCCCGTGCTTGAGCGCGCCCAGGACGTTCTTGGCGTTACGCAGGCTGGCGAGGTCGGGGCCCGCGACGATCAGGATCTCGTCGGCCGCCGTGAGGACGCGCTTCGTCCACGCGTTCCACTGATGCGGCACGTCGAGCACCACGCAGGGCACACTGGCCCGCAGGTACTCGATCAGGGCGTCGAAGGCCGGCTCCGACAGGTCGATCGTGCGGTCGAGGCTCGCGGGCGCCGAGAGCAGGCTCAACGTGTCGCTGCACTTCGACAGCAACCGCTCGACCAGGGCGGAATCCAGGCGCTCGGGGGCGAACACCGCCTCGGCGATGCCCTGGGGCGGATCCTGGTTGAAGTTCAGCGAGGCCGTGCCGTAGGCGATGTCGAGATCGGCGATCACCGTCTGCACGCCTTGGCTGCGGGCCACCGACCACGCGAAATTGTGCGCCACCGTGGAGGCGCCGATCCCGCCCTTCACCCCGTAGACCGCGACCGTGCGGCCCACCGGCTTGACGCCCGGGGCCGTGAACAGGTCTGAGATCGCCGCAATCAGGGTCAGAGGATCCACCGGCGCCATCAGATAATCCGACACCCCGCGCTGGATCAGCTGACGGTACAGGGTGACGTCGTTGAGATGGCCGATCACCAGGACGCGGGTGCCCTCGTCGCAGACCTCCGCCAGGGCGTCGAGGCATTCGATCGGCTTGGAGCGCGGCCCCTGCGTCTCGATCACGATGACGTTGGGCGTCGGCGCGTGCCTGTAGGCCTCGATGGCCGCAGCCCCGCCGCCCATCCGCACCTTGACCTGCGCCTTCTGCATGCGCCGGTCGAGGGCCGCCCCTTCAATCATCGCGGCGGTCTCGCTGGTATCGCAGAACGCCTGGATGGTGATCCGGGGCACCGGGGCGATCGTGCGCTCGGCTGTCTCGGACAGGTCTGCCATGACGGCACTTTCAGGTTCGCGTTCGGGGTGCAGCGTCGAGGTTAGATGAGGCTGGCGGATCGGCCAGCCTATTGGGCGACCTGAGATTTTACGTCGGTCTGCCCATCTTGCCGCCATGTGGTTGATGGATCCTTGCCTTCACGCAACTGGCCAATGTCCCGGACCCGCTTGACCGTGTCGATACGGCCCTCGGGCCGTCCGCGAACGAGGTCGACGGGATCCGCCACCTGGGCGGCCACGGTCGATTGCGTGGCACAGCCGAGGTTCCACATCGGCCGGTTGCTGTAATCGAGCGCGAAGTTGCTGGTCCCGGTATCGTTGGGCCAGAGCCCGCAGGCATCCGAGACCTTGGCCTGCATCCGCTGGAAGCTCAGGCGGATCGGCGCGGCGAGGCTCGGAGCCGCCACGGCGTAGCCGGTGACGGCGATCTCGCGGGGGGCGACCCGGTCCTGTGCGGCGAGCCGGGTGAGGAAAGCCGCGGTGCGCTCGGCGGAAGCGGCCTGGTCCGGCGGCCCGCCACGGGGGACCTCCATCAGCAGGGTCCCGCGCCCGTAGCGGCGGTATTCCAGCATGAAGGCGTCGACATCTGCGGTCTGGCGGGGATCGAGATGACCGACGCCTGTCGGGAACACGTCGAGGCTGCGGGTGCCGTCGGTCAGGACGATCGGGTGCCGGGCGCGGTAATCCGAGACCTCGATCGCACCGGTGGTGGCGACCGGCTGGTTGTTGCAGCCGGCCGCCAGGGCACCGAGCGCGCAGGCGGTGAGCAGGGGGGCGAGGCGGCGCTGGTGGGCGGCCGGCCGGATAGGCGGGTGGCGTCCGATCATGAATCCGATCCTGGAAGGCGCTACTCGACGATGAAGCCGACGCGGCCGCGATAGGTCTGTCCGACCGGAGCCGCCCCGGTGGGGGCGACCTTGCCGTACAGGCGGTTGATCTGGCCGAGCAGCACCGCCTGGCCGTCGGTGGAATCGACGAAGTTGTCGTCGGGCCGGCTGACCTGCTTCGGCTCAATCGCCCGGGCGATGTAGGGGGTGACCATGATCATCAGCTCGGTTTCCATGCGCTGGTAGTCCCGGGAGCGGAACAGGGCGCCGAGGATCGGCAGGTTGATCAGGCCGGGCAGGCCGGAGATCGCCTGCTTGTTCACCTGCTGGATCAGGCCGGCGGTCATCATCACGCCGCCGGAGGGCAACTCGACTGTGGTCTCGGAGCGGCGGACCCGCGTGCCCGGGATGGCGGTCGTGACGCCGTCGTTGGTGTAGCTGAAGCTGGTCTGGGGATCGATTTCGGTGACGTCGGTGGCGACGCGGATCGAGATGCGGTTGTCGGCCAGCACAACCGGCGTGAAGCTCAGGGCGACGCCGTAGGGCTTGAAGGTGATGCCGGGGGCGGAGCAGATGCCGCCGACGCAGCTCGAGGCCGCCGAGGGCACCGGGAACTCGCCGCCGGCCAGGAATTTCGCGGCCTCGCCGGAGATCGCCGTCAGCGTCGGTTCCGCGAGCACCCGGGAGACCCCGGCCTGCTCGAAGGCCTTCAGCGTCGCCTGGAGCGAGAAGCCCCCACCTCGCACCGACGCCTGGATCTGGTTGCCGGTGGGCGTCGTCCCGCCGGTGATCGGGAAGGGCAGGTTGTTGGCCAGGGCGGGAGAGGTGAGGGCGTTACCGAGCGGGTTCAGCGCCGACCAGTTGCCGGTCACGTTGATGCCGAACTGCTTCAGGACGTTGCGCGACACCTCGACCACGGTGACGCGTAACATCACCTGATCCTTGTTGCGGATCGAGAGGTTGTTGATCACCGCCCCGCGCGCGCCGGCCGCGACGCCGCCGCTCGACCCGCCGGAGGCGCCGCCCGCGCTGCCCAACCCCACGAAGGCGTTGGAGATGTCGATCGCCTGCTGGGCGTCCGCCGATGAATTGACCGAGCCCGACAGCAGCACCGAGGCCCCGGAGGAGCGCACGTCGAACCGCCCGCCCGGAATGCTCTGGCCGAGCAGCTCGCGGAGGGTTCCGAGATTGAGGTCGCGGGCCACCGTCACGTCGAGGGCGGCGATCTGGCGGCCCTCGGCATCCATGATGAAGATCGAGGTCGCGCCGTCGGCCATGCCAATCACGAAGACCTTGCGGGTCGAGCGGACCACGGCGTTGGCCACCGCCGGATTGGCCACGAAGACCTCTTTGGCGTCCCGCGGCAGGTCCACGATCACGGAGCGGCCGGCGGTCAGCTCGACGCGGCGGGTCGAGGCGGCCTCCGCGGCGCCGACCGTCAGGACCGGCGCCGGGCCATGGATCGGTCGCTCCTGCGCCGAGGCCGGGTTGGCCAGGGCGGCGAGGAGGGCGAGGGCGCAGGCCGAGCGGTAGGCTCGACGGCGCGCCGGGCGGGCGAGGGGCAGCGGAGCGATCATGGCGGTCACGGCGTCTGCTGCCGCGCGACTCCGAAGCGCACCACGGTCAGTGCGGGATCGGTCTGCGCCTGGAGCGTGTCGGAAGGGGCGGTGGGATCGGTGGGCTGGCCGGCATCGGCGAGGCTGCGCAGGGACAGCGACAGTGCCCCGTCCTTCCCGGCGAGCGTCAGGCTCTCGGCCTGGGCGGGTGTGACGGCCAGCGTCGCAGTCTCGCCGGTGACGACGTTGGTGCCGTTCTTCTCTTGGATCAGCTGGCCGATCGCCAGGACGCGGATGTCGGTCAGGATGGTCTGTGAGACCTGGACATCGCGGTTCTCGCCGTTCGTCTTGGTGATCTTGTGGAAGGTACGGATCACGTCGACGCGGTCGTTCGGCAGGATGAAACCGCCGGCCGAATTGGTGCCGCGGCTGTCGGTCGTGATCGCGACCGCGCGCTGACCCGGCGGCAGGATCGCCGCCATGAAGCCGCTCTCCGGGCGCACCAGCTTCTGTGCGCGGATCGGCTCGCCCGCCAGGAAACCCGAGCGGGCCGAGGCGCCGGTCGTCTCCTCCATGCCCTTGGGATTGCTCTTGCGGGTGACGAAGCCGGCATTGACGGCATTGTCCGGCCAGGGCTGCCAGCGCAGATCCGTCGGGCGCAGCACCTGACCCATCGGCATGTCGGTGGCGGCCACCAACACGTCGGTCATGGGCACCGGCGGCGCCTCGACTTTCATCGGCGTCGGAGGCGGCGTCGGATCGCCGCCGCTCATCAGGAACGCCGCTCCGCTGCCCGCCGCGAGGGCGATGCCGAGGACGGCAAGACGGGCTGGTTTCATCGCAGGGCCACGAGCCGGAGACGGCCGAATTGCCGTTCACGACCTGAATCTGCGCGGGGAATCGTGTAATTATGGTTAAGGTTTAATAACTCGGCCGCCAGAACAGTTCGGAAACGGACATTGCCCTGGTCCCGTCGCGGCCAGGCATCACAACCGGCGCAATCCTTCAGCATCCAGCCGAGCTGGGCTGTGGAGTCTCACACCGGCGTGATCTATTTTGCATGCGGAACCGCCTCAGAATGCGGGCGCCCGGGTGAATCGGGGGGAGACATGATCAGGACATTGGGCGGCGCGGTGCTGGCGGCGGCGCTGGCAGGGACGGCCCTCGGGACGATGACCGGCGCGGCGGCTGCTCAGGGCGGCGCGGACGCGTTCTCGGGCAACGCGGTGCGCATCGGCATCCTCAACGACCAGTCCGGCCTCTACGCCCAGTTCGGCGGCCAGGGCTCGGTCGAGGCGGCCCGCATGGCGGTGGAGGATATGGGCGGTAAGATCGGCACCGTCCCGGTCGAGATCCTCTCGGCCGACCACCAGAACAAGCCCGACATCGCCTCGGCCATCGCCCGGCAATGGTACGACCGCGACGGCGTCGACGCGATCATGGAGCTGACTACTTCCTCGGTGGCCCTGGCGGTCCAGGGCCTGTCCAGGGAGAAGAAGAAGATCACCATCACCACGGGGGCGGCGTCGAGCGACCTCACCGGCAAGGCCTGTACGCCCTACGGCTACCACTGGGCCTACGACACGCGGGCGCTGGCGGTGGGCACCGGCGGCGCGCTGACCCGGGCGGGGGGCGACACGTGGTTCTTCCTCACGGCCGATTACGCCTTCGGCTCGGCGCTCGAGACCGACACCAGCAAGGTGGTGATCGCCAACGGCGGCAAGGTGGTGGGCAGCGTCCGCCACCCGCTCTCGAACCAGGATTTCTCCTCGTTCCTGCTCCAGGCGCAGGGCTCGAAGGCCAAGGTGATCGGGCTGGCCAATGCCGGGCTCGACACCTCGAACGCGATCAAGCAGGCGGCCGAGTACGGCATCGTCGATGGCGGCCAGAAGCTCGCGGCGCTGCTGTTCACCCTCTCGGAGGTGCACGGGCTCGGCCTCAAGGTTGCGCAGGGCCTGACGCTCACCGAGGGCTGGTACTGGGACGCCAACGACGAGACCCGCGCCTTCGGCCAGCGCTACATGAAACGCACCGGCCGGATGCCCAACATGATCCAGGCCGGCACCTACTCGGCGGTCCTAACCTACCTGAAGGCCGTGAAGGCCGCGGGCACCGACGAGACCGACGCGGTCAACGCCAAGCTCAAGGTGCTGCCGGTGGACGATGTCTTCGCCCATGGCGGCGTCGTGCAGCCGAACGGCCGCATGGTGCACGACATGTACCTGTTCGAGGTGAAGAAGCCCGCTGAGTCGAAGGGCGAGTGGGACCTCTACAAGCTGATCTCGACCATCCCCGGGAAGGAGGCCTTCGCGTCGCCTGCCGAGAGCGGATGCCCGCTGACGGCGGCGGCGAAGTAGGTCTCACCCCGTCATCGCGAGCGTAGCGAAGCGACCCAGGGCAGCGCGACATCTTTTAGCGTGGCGCTGCTGGATTGCTTCGCTCCGCTCGCAAAGACGGCGGCGGGGCGAATGTCCGCTCCAAGATATTCTCTGCCCCAGGAGGGTATCACCCCGCCCACACCCGCCGATACAGCGCCACGATCTCCTCGGCACTGGGCTCGACCGGGTTGTTGGCTGGCGACCCGGAGGCGAGCGCCTGAGCCGCCATTGTGGGGAGCAGCGCCTCCCAGCGGGCCGGGTCGATCCCGTATTCCTGGGGGCCAGGTACGTCGAGGTCGTCGTTGAGCGCTTCCAGTTCCGCCACCAGGGCCGCGGCGGCGGACCGGTCGTCGGCCTCCGGCTTGGCGACCCCGATGGCCCGGGCGCAGGCGGCGTAGCGGTCGATGGCGGCCGGCGCCGAGAAGGCCGTGACCGCCGGCAGCAGCATCGCGTTCGACAGCCCGTGCGCCACGTGGAAATGCGCGCCGATCGGCCGGCTCATCCCGTGGACCAGCGCCACCGAGGAATTCGAGAAGGCGATGCCGGCCTGGGTCGCACCCAGCATCATCGCCTCGCGGGCCGCCCGGTCGCCGGGATCGGTCCAGACCCGCCGCAGGTTCGGCGCGATCAGCTTCATCGCCTGGAGCGCCAGCCCGTCCGAGAACAGGTTCGATTTTCGCGAGACGTAGGCCTCGATGGCGTGGGTCAGCGCGTCGATGCCGGTATCGGCAGTGAGCCGCTTGGGTTTGGTCAGCGTCAGCTCGTAATCGACCAAAGCCGCCACCGGGAGATACGCTAGGCCGATGCACAGCATCTTCTCGTCGGAGGTCTCGTCGGTCACGATGGTGAAGCGCGTCGCCTCGGAACCGGTGCCCGCGGTGGTGGGGATCGCCACGATCGGCAGGCCGGGTTCGTCCTGCTGGCGGGGCGCCTTGTAGTCCCGCATGTGGCCGCCGTGGCGGGCCAGCACGGCCACCGCCTTCGCGGTGTCCATCGGGCTGCCGCCGCCGAAGCCGATCACGCAGTCGAAGTCGCCCGCCTGGAGCGCGGCCAGCGCCGCCTCGACGGACGCCACGGTCGGGTCCGGCACCGTGTCGGCGAAGACGGTTGCGCGCGTGCCCGTGCCGGAGAACCGTTCGGTGAGGGCCTCCACCCGACCGCTGCCGGCGAGATAGGGGTCGGTCACCACGAAGGGGCGCGACAGGCCGAGCTGGGCGAGCACCTCCGGCAAGAGCCGCGAGGCGCCGGCGCCGACGCGCATCAGCCGGGGCAGGGCGATCGAGGCGACCATCGTTTGTTCCTCCCGCCCGGCGCTTGTCCTGATCCGCCGGGTTCACCCGATCTTACGGGCCCGCGGGATCCTGCGAAACCACCGCCGCTGACACCGCCGGCCCGGCGAACAGGGCGCCGGCTGCCTCCACCTCGGCGGCGATGAAGCCTGCAACGGCCCGGATATGGGCGGCTTTCCGGTGATCCTCGTGGATGTGCATGTGGAACGCGCGCGTCAGCGAGACCTGTTCGGGCAGTACCGGCACCAGCCCGGGATGGGCCGCTGCAATGAAGGCCGGCAGGACGCACAGGCCCGCCCCGGCGCGCGTCGCGTAGACCTGCGCCAGGAGATTGGTGGAGCGCAGGCGGGCGCTGACCGGGGGGCCCAGGGCGCCCAGATAGTTCAGCTCACGCGTGAACAGCATGTCCTCGATATAGCCGACGAAGGGATGTCCGGAGAGTTCCGCGATCCCGACGATCGGCGCCGCGGCGCCGAGGTAGGCTTCCGCTCCGTAGACGAACAGCCGGTAATCGGTGAGCCGGCGCGCCACCACGCGGGCCTGCTGCGGTCCGGACAGGCTGATCACGATATCGGCCTCCCGCTTGGACAGGCTGAAGATCCGGGCGGTCGCCATGATCTCCACCTCCAGCCCGGGATGACGGGCGGTGAGCCGGTGCATCCGGGGCGCGAGGAACACGCTGCCGAACCCGTCCGGCGCGCCGATCCGCACCGTGCCCGCCACCGCGTGGGCGGCCTCCGTGGTGGCGCTGGCCGAGAGGAACGCGCTCTCCATGGCCTCGGCGACGCCCAGCAGGTTCGCCCCATCCTCGGTCAGCGCGTAGCCGAGGTTGCTGCGGTGGAACAGCCGGGCGCCGAGTCCCTCTTCCAGGGCCCGGATCCGTCGGCCGACCGTGGTGTGCTCGGTGCCGAGCCGGGCTGCTGCGGCGCTCAAAGTGCCGGTGCGCGCCACCGCGAGGAAATAGCGCAGATCGTCCCAGTTCGGCCCGATCCTGGCCATGGCCGCACTCCCGCTGTGCATCGATGCACGACGGCTGTAAGCGCATCCGGCTTTATCGCTCAAGGGATCCTGTTAGGCTGCGATAAAACCAAATCACCACAGGGAGGCGCGGCATGCGCACGATCGGGCACTTTATCGGCGGCCGGAGCGTCGGCGGCGAGAGCGGGCGGTTCGCGGACGTGTTCCACCCCTCGACCGGCGAGGTCCAGGCCAAGGTCGCGCTGGCCAGCAAGGCCGAGATGCGCGCGGCGATCGAGAACGCTGCCGCGGCGCAGCCGGCCTGGGCAGCCACCAACCCGCAGAAGCGCGCCCGCGTGATGATGCGCTTCCTCGAACTCATTCGCGGCGAGAACGATGCACTCGCCGAGCTTCTTGCCTCCGAGCACGGCAAGACGGTGCCGGACGCCAAGGGCGACATCCAGCGCGGCGTCGAGGTGGTGGAGTTCGCCTGCGGCATCCCGCACCTGCTCAAGGGCGAGTACACGGAAGGGGCGGGCCCCGGCATCGACGTCTATTCCCTTCGCCAGCCGCTCGGCGTGGTCGCCGGCATCACGCCGTTCAACTTCCCGGCCATGATCCCGCTGTGGAAATGCGCCCCGGCTATCGCCTGCGGCAACGCCTTCATCCTGAAGCCGTCCGAGCGCGACCCGAGCGTGCCGCTGCGCATCGCCGAGATCTTCCTGGAGGCGGGCCTGCCGCCCGGCATCCTCAACGTCGTCAACGGCGACAAGGAAGCGGTCGATGCGATCCTCGACGACGAGGACATCAAGGCGGTGGGCTTCGTCGGCTCCTCGCAGATCGCCGAGTACATCTACGTCCGCTCCGCCCAGACGGGGAAGCGCGCCCAGTGCTTCGGCGGCGCCAAGAACCACATGATCATCATGCCGGACGCCGACATGGGCCAGGCGGTCGATGCCCTGATCGGCGCCGGCTACGGCTCGGCCGGCGAGCGCTGCATGGCGATCTCGGTGGCGGTGCCGGTGGGCGAGGCCACCGCCGACCGGCTGATGGAGCGGCTGATCCCGCGGGTCGAATCGCTCAAGATCGGTCCCTCGCATGACGGCTCGGCCGATTACGGCCCGATGGTCACCGCCGAGGCGGTCCGGAAGGTCGCCGGCTATATCGATCAGGGCGTTGCCGAGGGTGCGCATCTCGCGGTCGACGGCCGCGGCTTCAAGCTCCAGGGCTACGAGAACGGCTTCTACATGGGCGGCTCGCTGTTCGACCGCGTGACCCCCGACATGACGATCTACAAGGAGGAGATTTTCGGCCCCGTGCTCTCGGTGGTGCGGGCCAAGGATTACGAGGAGGCGCTGGCGCTGCCCTCGACCCACCAGTACGGCAACGGGGTTGCGATCTTCACCCAGGACGGCGACGCGGCCCGGGACTTCACCGCGCGGGTCAACGTCGGCATGGTCGGCGTCAACGTGCCGATCCCGGTCCCGATCGCCTACCACACCTTCGGCGGCTGGAAGCGCTCGGGCTTCGGCGACCTGAACCAGCACGGGCCGGATTCGGTCCGGTTCTACACCAAGACCAAGACCGTGACGCAGCGCTGGCCGAGCGGCATCAAGAGCGGCGCGGAGTTCTCCATCCCGACCATGCGCTGAGCCGCATCACCCTCCCCCCTCCGCGGGGGAGGGGCCCGCGTTCTCTCCTCCCCCTTGTGGGGAGGAGCCGGAGGTGGGGGTGGTGCAGACGGCACCGGAACGCACGATCCTGCACCACCCCCACCCCTGACCCCTCCCCGCAAGGGGGAGGGGAAAGCGCCCGTCTGAACTGTTGGAGCCACGCCCATGCGTTTCGGGCTCGATGAGGATCGAACCGCGATCCGCGAGATGGCCCTCGGCTTCGCGGCCGAGCACATCGCCCCCCACGCCCTCGACTGGGACCGGGACAAGACCTTTCCCGTGGAGACCATGCGGGCCGCCGCCGCGCTGGGCATGGCGGGCATCTATGTCCGCGAGGATGTCGGTGGCTCCGGCCTGTCGCGCCTCGACGCCACCCTGATCTTCGAGGCGCTGAGCACCGGCTGCCCGACCGTGGCGGCGTTCCTGTCGATCCACAACATGTGCGCCTGGATGATCGACGCCTATGGCGACGCCGACCAGCGCAACCGCTGGCTCCCGGCCCTGATGGGCATGGACACCATCGCGAGCTACTGCCTCACCGAGCCGGGCTCGGGTTCCGACGCGGCGGCGCTCCGCACCCGCGCCGAGCGGGACGGCGACCATTACGTGCTCACCGGCGAGAAGCAGTTCATCTCGGGTGCGGGCGTCAGCGACCTCTATGTCTGCATGGTCCGCACCGGCGAGGCCGGCCCGCGGGGCATCTCGGCCGTGGTGGTGGAGAAGGGCACGCCCGGCCTGTCGTTCGGGGCCGAGGAGCGCAAGATGGGCTGGAACGCTCAGCCGACCCGGGCGGTGCGGTTCGACGGCTGCCGCGTGCCGGTCGGGAACCGCCTGGGCGCCGAGGGCCAGGGCTTCCGTATCGCCATGAGCGGTCTCGACGGCGGCCGGCTCAACATCGCCGCCTGCGCGCTCGGCGGCGCGCAGGCCGCCCTCGATAAGGCGCTCGCCTATATGAGCGACCGGCGCGCCTTCGGGGCTAAGCTCACCGACTTCCAGGCGCTGCAGTTCCGGCTCGCCGATATGGCGACCAGCCTCGAAGTCTCGCGCACCTTCCTGCGCCACGCGGCCTCGGCGCTCGACGCCAAGAACCCCACCGCCACCCAGCTCTGCGCCATGGCCAAGCGACACGTGACCGACGCCGCCTTCGAGGTGGCCAACCAAGCGCTGCAATTGCACGGCGGCTACGGCTACCTCGCCGAGTACGGCGTGGAGAAGATCGTCCGGGATCTGCGCGTGCACCAGATCCTGGAGGGCACCAACGAGATCATGCGGGTGATCATCGCCCGCGCGATGACCGGGGGGCACCGATGAGCGACATGATCGTCGAGCGCGTCGGCGCCCTGGGGCGCCTGCGGCTTAACCGGCCAAAGGCCCTGAACGCCCTGACTCACGGGATGGTGGGTGAGATCGACCAGGCGCTCGACCAGTTCTCGGCGGATCCGGGCCTCGCCGCGGTGCTGCTCACCGGCGAAGGCGAGCGCGGCCTCTGCGCCGGCGGCGATCTGCGCACCCTCTATGACAGCACCGACACGGTCGCGGCGGAACAATTCTGGCGGGACGAGTACCGGCTCGATGCGCGCATCGCCTGTTACGAAAAACCGTTCGTGGCGGTGATGGACGGCATCACCATGGGTGGCGGCGTCGGGCTCGCCGGCCATGCCGCCCACCGGATCGTCACCGAGCGCTCCCGCGTCGCCATGCCGGAGACCGGTATCGGCTACTTTCCGGATGTCGGTGGCACGTGGCTGCTGCCGCGGGCACCGGGCGAGACGGGTACCTACCTCGGCCTCACCGGCGAGCCGATGGGTGCCGCCGACGCGATCTTTTGCAACTTCGCCGACGCCATGGTGCCCTCTGCGGCGCTCCCCGACCTGATCGACGCGCTCTCGGCGCTCCCGCCGGATGCCGGGGATGCGGGCGTGCGGGACGTCATCGTGCGCCTCGCGCAGGATCCCGGTTCGACCCCGCTCGCGGCGCATCGCGCCGTGATCGACCGGTGTTTCGCCTTCGACATGGTCGACGAGATTCTGGTGGCCCTCGACGCTGACGGCTCGGATTTCGCCGCCGCGACGCGAAAAACCCTCCTGAGCAAGGCGCCGACGAGCCTCGTCCTCACGCTCTGCCTGCTGCGCCTCGGCCGCGGTTCCGCGAAGCTGGAGGCCTGCCTGGAGCGCGAGTTCCATGCCTCGCTCGCCGTCCTGGCGGAGGGCGATCTCCGCGAGGGCATCCGCGCCGCGGTGATCGACAAGGACAAGACCCCCCGCTGGAACCCGCCGACCCTGGACGCCGTCGACCCCGCCCGGATCGCCCGCTGGCTCGAGCGGCGCGCGGATCCGGTTTTTCCGGAGTCGCGGACGGGTGCGGTGTGATGTGAGGCCGCTCGCCCCAGCCCGGCTCCGGGGCGCTGCCCCCGGATCTTCATAGGAGCGCGGGTCCCCTCGCCCGTGCGGGAGAGGGACAGGGTGAGGGATCAGGTTTTTCCGGAGAGGGCGTATCCCTCACCCCAACCCTCTCCCGCACGGGAGAGGGGGCGCGTCGAGCCCGTCATAGACCGGTCAGGCTGCCGTTGAAGTGGGTAGGGGCGAGATACAAGACAGGGAGGGTTGGATGGCGCAGACCATCGGGTTCATCGGTCTCGGCAACATGGGCGGCCCCATGGCGGCCAACCTCGTGAAGGCGGGGCATACGGTGCGTGGCTTCGATCTGGTGTCGGCCTCGCTGGAGGCCGCCCGCGCCGCGGGCGTCGCGGTGGCGGGCTCGGCCCTGGAAGCGGCCGAGGGCGCGGACGTCGTGATCACCATGCTGCCCGCCGGGCGGCACGTCATCGAGGTCTGGACCCAACTCGCTGAGACGGTGCCCGCCGGCACCCTGCTGATCGATTCCTCCACCATCGACGTCGAGAGCGCCCGCAGGGCCCATGCACTGGCCGAGGCGCGGGGCTGCCTGTCGGTGGACGCACCGGTCTCGGGGGGAACCGGCGGCGCCAAGGCCGGCACGCTGACCTTCATGGCCGGCGGCGCCGAAACGGCCTTCGCCAGGGCCGAGCCGCTGCTCAAGGCGATGGGCAAGAACGTGTTCCATTGCGGCGCGGCCGGCGCCGGTCAGGCGGCCAAGATCTGCAACAACATGATCCTCGGTATCTCGATGATCGCCGTCGGCGAGGCCTTCGCGCTGGGCGAAAAACTCGGCCTGTCGCATCAGGCGCTCTACGACGTGGCTTCGGTCTCCTCGGGCCAGTGCTGGTCGCTGACCACCTACTGCCCGGTGCCGGGCCCGGTGCCGACCTCGCCGGCCAACACCGGCTACAAGCCGGGTTTTGCCGCCGCGCTGATGCTCAAGGACCTCCGCCTCGCCCAGGCTGCGGCGCTCGCCTCCGGTGCGGCCACGCCGCTCGGCGCCGAGGCCGCGCAGCTCTACGGGTTGTTCGAAAGTTCCGGCCACGGGGGCGAGGACTTTTCCGCGATCATCCGTATGCTGCGCGGGCAGGGAGGCGAGTCGTGAGCGACCCATACGAGACGATCCTGACCGAGACGCGCGGGCGCGTCCGGTTGATCACCCTCAACCGGCCCAAGGCGCTCAACGCCATCAATCTCCAGCTCACCCGGGAGGTGATCCAGGCGGCGACCGAGGCGGATGCCGATCCGGGAATCGGCTGCATCGTGCTGACCGGTTCGGCCAAGGCCTTCGCGGCCGGGGCCGACATCAAGGAGATGCAGCACGCCACCTACGCGGAGATGTACGCGGGCGACCGGTTCGCCGACTGGGACCGGTTCGTCGCCGTGCGCACGCCGATCATCGCCGCGGTGGCGGGATACGCGCTGGGCGGCGGCTGCGAACTCGCCATGATGTGCGACATCATCCTGGCGGCCGACACCGCGCAATTCGGCCAGCCCGAGATCAAGCTCGGGGTGATGCCGGGAATCGGCGGCAGCCAGCGGCTGACCCGCTTCGTCGGCAAGGCCAAGGCCATGGAGATGTGCCTCACCGGCCGGATGATGGACGCCGCCGAGGCCGAGCGCTCAGGGCTCGTCTCGCGGGTGATCGCCGCCGACCAGCTCCTCGACGAATCCCTGAAGGCGGCCGCGACGATCGCGTCGATGTCGCTGCCGATCGCCATGATGACCAAGGAGGCGGTCAACCGCTCCTACGAGACCACGCTGACAGAGGGCATCCGCTTCGAGCGGCGGGTGTTCCATGCCATGTTCGCCACCAAGGATCAGAAGGAGGGCATGGCCGCCTTCGTGGAGAAGCGGCCGCCCCGGTTCGAGAACACCTGAACGGGCAGAAGGCCATGGATGTCCTGGACCACGATTCGGAACATCGGTTCGAGATGGCCTTCCCGAGCGCGATCGTCGCCCAGAAGGCGCGGGGCCGCGAGGAGACCATCAACGAGCACCTCGTGAAGCTGCTGGCTTTCGATGTGGCGCCGGAGACGCGGGCGGTCTGGTGGAAGGGGCTGGCCCGCCATTTCCGCTTCCTGGCGGCCCTGCGGGTCAAGCCGGGTGCGAGCCTGATCCCGGCCCGGGACTGGTGGACATGGCTCTATGCCGACCCGTTCGAGCATAACGAAGCCGGCTACGCGGCCGGCCTGATCGCGCTGAACGCCGATGACGTCGCCCGCAACGGCCGCAGCGTCGGAGCCATTGCCGGGGCGATCCGTGAGTTCCACGCCGCCATGGTCCAGCGCCTCGGGCGCGGCGAAGCCGGCGAGGATCTGATCCCGGCCTGAAGAAGCCGGGACAGGAGAGGCAACGACGAGGAGGGGGAACGACCATGCCGAGCTTCCAGGAGGCCCGCGACCTGCTGCTGGCCCACCGCACCGATTACGCCGCCGCCGTCTCGGCCTTCGCGTGGCCGGAGCCGGTTCCGTTCAACTGGGCGCTCGACTGGTTCGACGCGGTGCTGGCCGGCCCCGAGAGCCGGGACCGTGCCGCTTTGCGGATCGTCGAGGCTGGCAGCGGCGCCGAGCAGAGCCTGACCTTCGGCGAGCTTGCCCGGCGCTCCAACCAAGTCGCCAATAACCTGCGTCAGCGCGGCCTGAAGCGCGGCGACCACCTGCTCCTGCTCCTCGGCAACGTTCCGGCCCTCTGGGAGACCATGCTGGCGGCGATGAAGCTCGGCGCCGTGGTCATCCCGGCGACCACGCTGCTCACCGCCGACGAACTCGCCGACCGCCTCGCCCGCGGCCGCCCCCGGGCGATCGTCGCCGGGCCAGAGCAGATCGCGCGCTTTGTCGGTCTCGACATTGGGGATGCGATCCGCATCGTCACCGGCCCCGCGATGGAGGGCTGGAGCACGTATGACGACGCATTCGGGTCGCCCGACACCTTCGCGCCGGACGCGGCGACCGGGGCCGACGACCCGCTGCTCCTCTACTTTACCTCCGGCACCACGGCGAAGCCGAAGCTGGTTCGCCACAGCCACCGCTCCTATCCGGTGGGCGCGCTCTCGACCATGTACTGGCTCGGGCTCCAGCCCGGCGACATCCACTGCAACGTCTCCTCGCCGGGCTGGGCGAAGCACGCGTGGTCGTCGTTCTTCGCGCCCTGGAACGCGGGCGCGACGATCCTGGTGATCAACCAAGCACCGTTCAACGCCACCGCGCTGCTGACGCAGCTGGAGCGCACCGGCGCGACCACCCTGTGCGCGCCACCGACGGTCTGGCGGATGATCATTCAAGAGGATCTGACCGGGAAGCGACTCGCCCTGCGCGAGGTCTGCGCGGCCGGCGAGCCCCTGAACCCGGAGGTGATCGAGCGCGTGAAGACCGCCTGGGGCCTCACGATCCGCGACGGCTACGGCCAGACCGAGACCACCGCGCTGATGGCCAACACGCCGGGCCAGCCGGTCGTGCCCGGGGCGTTGGGCCGGCCGCTCCCGGGCTACCGGGTGCGCGTGCGCGACGCCGACGGCCAGCCGGCCTCCGAGGGGGAGGTCTGCCTGGAACTGGGCGCGCATCGCCCCGCGGGCCTGATGCAGGGCTATGACGACGGCCAGGGCCACCTGTCGGGGGCGGGGGGCGACCTTTACCGCACCGGCGACGTGGCTTTCGTGGACGGGGAGGGCTGCTTCACCTTCGTGGGCCGGGCCGACGACGTATTCAAATCCTCCGGCTATCGGATCAGCCCGTTCGAACTGGAAAGCGTACTGATCGAGCATCCGGCGGTGGCGGAAGCCGCGGTTGTCCCGGTGCCGGACCCGATGCGCCACACGATCCCCAAGGCCTACGTGTCGCTCGTGGCGGGTGCCTCCGCGGGGCCCGAGACGGCGCTGGACATCTTCCGCTTCACCAACGCGCGGCTCGCCACCTTCAAGCGCCTGCGCGCGCTGGAATTCGTCACTGAATTGCCCAAGACCATCTCGGGCAAGATCCGCCGGGTGCAGCTGCGTCGCCTGGAGCACGTGGGCATCACCGAGGATCCCCATCGCGGCCGGGCCTACACGCAGGCCGACTTCCCGGAGCTGAAGGGCGAGGCGGAGCGCAAGCTCGATCAGACGGCGGGGTGAGCGGAGCCGGTCCTTGCCGTCCTGTCAGTAAGTGCTCAGATTATGAGGATCGAAACGCTTGAGAATCAGGGCCGACGGCCGAGACCTCAACGCCGGACTCTCTCGATCTTGCCGAGCAGATCACGCGCGTTTTCCGTGCGATGGACGAGTCACAAAAATTCGTCGCCGAACAAAAGACGTTGATAGCCGAGGCAGCGAAGCTGGAGCGCGAACGGGCGCTCGCCCCTTGGCAGGTCGCCTTGGCCGGGATGGCGGCCGGAGCCGCGTTCTTCGGAGCCGGCGCCGCCTTCGTGAAGCTTCTGGGGCCTTGAACGATCCCTCAAGGTTTCTGTTTCCCGAAGCCGACAGCGCGGATTTGCCGAGCTTCCCAAGCCACCCGTCGACGCTGTCACGCATGACCCGGGGCCCTGCGGCGAATCGATAAAATTGCGCGCATCGCTTTCAGCGCCGCGGAGGCTCTGCGGCGCAATTCTGGCCTCGACAACGGGGACGGGTTCGATGGGCGCGGGGCTTTTCAGGATGGTTCGGGGGGCGCTGGCCGGTGCTGCGGCGCTGCTCGGTCTCGCCGCCACGGCCGAGGCCCAGACCCTCGCCAGCCTGCCCACGGAGGCCGGTGCCACCACCCTGGGTGATGCGAAGCCGATCGCGGCCTGGGTGACGTTCTGCCAGGGCTACGTGTCCGAGTGCGCGGTCGACCGGACCGAGCCGGCCCGCATCAGCCTCACGCCCGCCACCTGGGCGACGATCGTGTCGGTCAACCGCCGGGTCAACAAGGCGGTGGAGCCGATGACCGATCAGGACCACCTGCACGTGGCCGACCGCTGGGACCTGGCCGAGGACGGCATCGGCGACTGCGAGGACTTCCAGCTGCTCAAGCGCCACCTCCTGGCCGAGGCCGGGCTGCCGCGCCGGGCGATGCGCATGACCGTGGTGATCGACGAGAAGGGCGAGGGCCACGCCGTGCTGACCCTGATCACCGACCGGGGCGATCTGGTGCTCGACAACAAGACCAACGCGATCCTGCCCTGGCACAGGACCGGCTACGTGTTCATCAAGCGCGAGAGCCAGGACGCGGTCGCCTGGGTGTCGCTCGGCGGCGTCACCTCTCCGGTCACGACCGCGAACCGCTGAGACGGCTCTCGACGCGGCCCGACCTGTGCCAACCAGGCCGGCTTTTGGACGACGATTCCGCGTCGGAGCGGGGTGCGTGTTAACCGGGCGCTAACCGCGTCCACGGCACTCTGGTCAGGGACGGAGTGCCTAATCGATGCCGCAACCCCGCGTCTTTTCGCCGGTTCCGCTCCTGATGGCCGTGCTCCTCGTCGCGATGGCCTGCCCGGCGCGGGCGACGGGCGAGACCGCGACGCGACACGCGCTCTGGCGCGACTGCCTCGCCCGTAACTTCCGGATCCAGTCCGCGCTCACCGCACGGGATCTGGCGGCGGATGCCGCCTTTCGGGCCTGCCGGACCCCCGAGGAGGCTTATCTCGCCGCGCTGACGGGCTCTCCGCTCCTCGACGAGGAAGACGTCGCCCGGGCCAAGCCGCTTCTCGCTGGCCGCATCCGCGCTTGGCTGATCAGCATTCCCGGCTGAAGCGCTCTCTGCCGCAGTGTCTTCCGGTTCCGCGGACGAGAGTGCGACCCACCATCGTTTTTGAGCCGTGCTCGAGGGCGGCGCGGTTGGGCTCGGCTCTCGGGCGACGGGTGTTTCCAGCGCCGAAGGCGCCACACGTTCAAATCCCGCAGGCGCAGCAGCTTCGAACGTTGGCAATCCTCTGCTCGGGTCGACCGTATGTCGCGTTCCAAACCCCATACGTCTTCCAGTGGCGAATCCATTGTTCGATGTAGTGCCGGCCGTTCGGAGCGCGTGCGAGCTGATGGGCCGCCCAGCAATCGGCCAGCTTCCTGGAGCTGTTGTGGATCGCTAGCTGTCCGTAGGCTTGAACGAGATAGAAGTGACTTGCATCCTCGACCTGAGCGTCGATCACCTGAGCCCGTACCGGACAATAAAAAATGCCATCTGGCTTCGCCAAAGCGATCTCACCCAAGGTCTTCACGCAATCATTTGTAATCGTAACGTCGAGTACTCGACCAAATGGACTCCATTGAGAATTCGATGGTTCTGTGAGCGACGCATATAGTATGAGTGAGAATATCAGAGGACGTAGAATTGCCATTGCGCACACCGAATTCAAGGCCGGGTAAATCGAACTCGGGGTATACGCTATCACACTTTCGAGGAACCATAAGCTGCGTGGTTGCACCCGTGCGAGTACGGGGCGGACAGGTTGTTCGCGAGTTTGGCCACTTAGACCTTGGCGGGATGATTCGGGGGGCCGGCAAGGCGGGGAAGCCGCCGCCACGGAGCTTTCGGTTGATCGCCCGGAGCCCGGAGACCGCCACAAGGGCATCGGCCCTCCCGCAGAGCCTGCATTCACGTCTCGGGAAGAAGGCAAGCAGCCGAGCTCGTCACCGCTGGTGCTCTGACGCATTCACTTCGTTCATGCGAGTGAGCACGAGTTCTTTGGGTTTGCATCAATTTTTCCAGACTCGGCTGACGCCTCCGTCTGGATCGATGCACTAGGCTTTCAAACGGGCCTTGATCCGCCGGGTCAGTCCGTCGCGGACGTCCCGATAGGCCTCGAGTCTTTGCTCGCGCGAGGCTTCCTGCACCAGCGTCGGGTCTGGGGTCGGCCAGTACTCGACATCGGCCGCGAGCGTGTGGGTCAGGGCAAGGGCCCGGTGATGAGCCTCCGGCGCCAGGGTGATGATCAGGTCGAAGTTCAGCCCCTCCCAGTCCTCCAACTCCTCGATGGTGCGGGGCCGGTGGCGGCTCGCGTCGATCCCGATCTCGTCGAGGGCCGCGATCATGAAGGGATCGGTGGGCTCGCCCGAGCGCACGCCGGCCGACTGAACATAGGTGGACTTGCCGAAATAGGCGCGCGCGATCGCCTCCGCCGCGGCGGAGCGCACGGCGTTGAAGTTGCACATGAACAGGACGGACTGGACCCGCCGCTTCTTCGGGGTGGTCTCGGGAGGGAACTCCGCCATCGCCGGTCGGCGCGGGAGGCGCCCTAGCCCTTCCAGTGCAGGGCGAAGATCAGGGTGAACAGGCGGCGCGCCGTATCGTGGTCGAGATCGACCTTGCCCTCGAGGCGCTGCTTGAGCGTCTCCGACGCCTCGTTGTGCAGGCCCCGCCGGCCCATGTCGATCGCCTCGATCTGCGAGGGCGAGGCGGTGCGGATCGCGTTGTAGTAGCTCTCGCAGATCATCTCGTAGTCGCGGATCACCCGCCGGAACGGTGTCAGCGACAGGAGGTGCGTGATCACCGGCTCACCGTCCACCGTGGTGATCGCGAAGGACAGCTTGTTCTCCACCAGCCCCAGCGTCAGCGCATAAGGCCCCTCCCGGCCCGGGATGGTGAAGACATTGTCCTCCAGGATGTCGAACAGCGCGATCGCCCGCTCGTGCTCCTGATCCGGGTTGCCGCGGGCGATGGAGGCCTCGTCGAGGCTCACCTTCGCGAGGCGGTTCGGCCCACGCTGCTTCTCCGCCATCCCCATCCCCTCACAGGTTCAACCGGATCGCGACGGAGCGGGCATGCCCCTCCAGGCCCTCCGACCGGCCGAGGCTTATCGCCGCCGGGCCGAGCGCCCGCAAGCTCTCCGGCGTGCAGGCGAGAATCGTGGTCCGCTTCATGAAATCCAGCACCCCGAGCCCCGAGGAGAACCGGGCCGAGCGCGCGGTCGGCAGGACGTGATTGGGCCCGCCGACGTAATCGCCGATCGCCTCTGGCGTGTGCGAGCCGAGGAAGATCGCCCCTGCGTTGCGGACCTTGGCGGCCAGGGCTTCGGCATCCTGCGTCTCGATTTCGAGGTGCTCCGGGGCGAGCCGGTCGACGAGGGGCACCGCTTCTTCGAGATCGCGCACGCGAACGATCGCGCCGTAGTCGCGCCAGCTCGCCCGGGCGATCTCGCGGCGGGGGAGGGTGGTCAGCGCCCGTTCGACGGCCCCCTCGACGGCCCCGGCGAGCTCGGTGCTGTCGGTGATCAGGATCGCCTGGGCTGCCACGTCGTGCTCGGCCTGGGCCAGGAGGTCGGCGGCGATCCAATCCGGGTTGGCGTGGCCGTCGGCCAGGATCAGCACCTCTGAGGGACCGGCGATCATGTCGATGCCGACCTGACCGAACACCCGGCGCTTGGCCGCCGCCACCCAGGCATTGCCGGGGCCGACGATCTTGGCGACCGGCGCGATGGTGGCGGTGCCGTAGGCAAGGGCGGCCACCGCCTGGGCGCCGCCGACCCGGTAGACCTCGTGGACGCCGGCGAGCTGCGCGGCGGCGAGCACCAGCGGGTTCATCTGACCGTCCGGGGTCGGCACCACCATGACGACGCGCGGTACGCCGGCGACCCGGGCCGGGAGCGCGTTCATCAGCACCGAGGAGGGATAGCTCGCCGTTCCGCCCGGGACGTAGAGGCCGACCGATTCCAGCGCCGTCCAGCGCCAGCCGGCGGTGACGCCGAGCGCGTCGGTGGCGCAGTGATCGGTCGGCCTCTGGGCGGCGTGGAAGCTTTCGATCCGCTCCGCGGCGAGGCGTAGGGCTTCCAGGGATTCGGACGGGCAGGCCGCGACCGCCGCGGCGATCTCCGCTTCGGTCACCCGGAGATGTGCGGCCGCGAAGTCCGGGCCGCGCCGGTCGAAGCGGCGCGTATAATCCACCAGGGCGTCATCGCCTCGGGCGACGACGTCACCGATGATACTGCGCACGGCCTCATCCACGTCCTCGGCGATCTCGCGCTTGACCGTGAGGAGCCGCGCGAAATCGGCGGCAAAATGCGGATCGCTGCTATCGAGCCGGACCATCAGATTTCTCCGTCTCCTCTCAGGCCGCTGTGCCGGGGGCCACGTCCGGCCGGTCGACATCGTGACCGGGTCGTGTGGCTGCCTCCCAGACCGGGCCGAGATCCTTCATCCGGACCTCGATGCACTCGACCTCCAGCCGCACCGCCGCCCCCCCGGAGAAGACGAGATCGATCAGGCCCGAGGGCGTGTCGGTCGGCGTGAAGGTCAGGGCGAGCAGGCTCATGGGCATCGCGTCGTCCTGGCTGAGCCCCCGCGTCTTCACGGTCAGGACGCGCTCGATGTGAAGCCCGGCCAGCCGCCGCCGGGGCGGCACGTCGGGCGTCCAGTCGAAGCGCCGCGCGACCATCAGGAACCGCTGCTCGCCGGCGAGGTAGGTCAGATCCTCCGGCCGCAGGATCGCGTCCTGAAGATGCGCGGAGATCACGGTCAGGTCCTCGGCGTCGAGGGCGGCGAGCCTGAGCAGCTCCATGACAGGGTCCTCGGGAACACGGAATGCGCGGGTGGGAGGGCAGCGGGGGCGCAGAGCGGGACTGCGCGGCAGGGCGTAGGTAGCGGCACCACCCCGCCGGGGCAACGGCCGCAGCCATGAACACGATCCCGCCGCGTCGTCACCGCGGCACAGGTTCGCGCCAGCACCGGCGCGCAGGATCCCGGCCAGCGAGTCGAGGCAGGATGGGATGGACAAGCGGATCACGCACGCGGCCTTGGCCGCCCTGACACTGGCTATGCTCGCAGGCCCGGCAAGCGCTCAGGTCGGGCCGGATGCGAAAGTCTACATGTACGGAGAGCCCGGGCCGGGCCGCTACGAGTACGCGCCCAGGCCGCGCCACCGGCCCCCGCCGCCGCCGGCGGCGGACGATGACTGGAACATTCCGCCGCCCCCGCCGCCGCCCTACGGCGCCTACGATCGACCCCGGTATCGGGACCCCGACGCGCGCCGCCGGTGGGACGACAGCAGCTGCATCACATCCCGCGGGACATGCCCGGCGCCGGCCAGACCGCCCGGGGCGCCCTGCGGCTGCGAGATCCCGGGCTTCGGCTACAAGCGCGGGCAGATCGGCGACTGAAGGGATCCGGCCGGCTGAACGCTCGCTCAGGCCGCGTTGTCCTCCAGGCGGTACGGGGCTGCCAGCAACGCGATCGGCAGGTTCCAGGCCGCGCTGATCGCCCGGATCTGGCCCAGGCTCAGCGCCCGCTTCCGGTTCAGGATCTCGGATGCGCGCGCCCGCGAGCCGAGCAGGTGGGCCAACGCGCTTTGCGAGCGGCCCCGATCGGTGATGGCGACATGCAGGATCTCGACCGGATCTGCCGCGGCGATCAGGGTGAGAAGAACCTCGAGCCGGTCGCCGTCTGGTGTCCCGACTGCCGGCTTATGCGCGAAGTAGCGATCGACTTTCGCAAGTGCCCAGCGATGATCCGCAGGCGTGCGGATGGGCCTGACATTCCCAACCGGCTTTGCGTGCTGCGTCGTATCCGCGATGCCCTGCATCATCTGACCGCGACGATGAGCGGATCGACGGAATCGTACTCGCTGTGGGTGCCGATGAACTTAATCCGGCACGCCTCGTGTAAGACACTCTGATGATCAGAGGGTGTTTGTTGCCGCCTATATCGAAGATGATTCGATTGTCGCCGATGAAATCGACTGAACTGCCGAACGCCGATTTGATGTCGGCGGGGCCGGTCCAGCGCGACTTCGCAACGTGATCGTACCCCGTTCTGAGTGGCACCTCCGACCGAGGGTACCACTTCCAGAAAGCCACCCGGGCGGAGCGCGCCACGACGTTCACACCCGAACGCAATCGTGTTCCCGGAATGGAAACAAGACGTGTCTCAAGGCGTGTTGCGTCGTCGGCGGGGATCAGGTCGGCTTCAAGCCCGCACCCGCTCGATCTGCGCACCGCAGCGGCCGAGCTTGGCCTCCAAGGCCTCGAAACCGCGGTCGAGGTGGTAGACCCGGTTGATCTGGGTTTCGCCCTCGGCGGCGAGCCCGGCGATCACCAGGGAGACCGAGGCGCGCAGGTCGGTAGCCATCACGGGCGCGCCCTTCAGCCGCTCGACGCCCTCCACGATGGCGAGGTCGCCGTCCAGCCGGATCTTCGCGCCGAGGCGGGCCAGTTCCTGCACGTGCATGAACCGGTTCTCGAAGATCGTCTCGCGGATATGCGACTGGCCCTTGGCCAGCGTCATCAGCGCCATGAACTGCGCCTGCAGATCGGTGGGGAAGCCCGGGAACGGATCGGTGGTGACATCGACCGCCGCGATGCCGGCGCCGTTGCGGCGCACCCGGATGCCACCCTCGACCGAGCTGATCTCGGCGCCCGTCGTGGACAGGACGTCGAGGGCCGCATGCAGCAATTCGGCCCGCGTATCCTTCAGCACCACGTCGCCGCCCGCCATCGCCACCGCCATGGCGTAGGTGCCGGTCTCGATCCGGTCGGGCAGCACCGCGTGCCGGGCGCCACCGAGCCGCGCCACGCCCTCGATCTCGATATGGGGCGTGCCGGCGCCGCGGATCTTGGCGCCCATCTTGTTCAGGCACTCGGCGAGGTCGACCACCTCGGGTTCCCGGGCGGCGTTCTCGATCACCGTCGTGCCGTAGGCCAGCGCGGCGGCCATCAGCGCCACGTGGGTGCCGCCCACCGTGACCTTCGGGAAGGTGATCTCGGCGCCACGCAGGCCGTTCTTGGTGCGGGCGACAACGTAGCCGGCGTCGATCTCGATCTCGGCGCCGAGCTTTTCCAGCGCCATGATCAGCAGATCGACCGGCCGGGTCCCGATGGCGCAGCCGCCCGGCAGCGAGACCTTCGCCTCGCCGAACCGGGCGAGCAGCGGTGCGATCACCCAGAAGCTCGCCCGCATGGTCGAGACCAGCTCGTAGGGGGCGGTGGTGTCGATGACGTTGGACGCGGTGAGCCGGATGGTCTGGCCGGTCTCGGTAGTCTGCCCGGGGCGCTTTCCGACCACCATGTGATCGACGCCGTGATTGCCGAGGATCCGCGTCAGGGCCGCGATGTCGGCGAGCCGCGGCACATTGATCAGCTCCAGCGTCTCGCCGGTGAGCAAGCTCGCGATCATCAGTGGCAGCGCCGCGTTCTTGGCGCCCGAGATCGGGATGATGCCGTTGAGCGGCACGCCGCCGGTGATGTGGATGCGGTCCATGCTGTGTCCTCGGGCGGCGCACCTCCTGGCGCGCGGCCGGCCGTAATCCTCGCGGGCGCCGCAGCGCCCAGACTTGGCCGTGGCCTATAGACCGGATTTGTCGGAATCAGGACCGCTCGAATCGGCGTTATTCCCGTGGGTCTGATCCGCGTCGGCCGCCGGCTGTGCCTCGGCGCGCCCCCGGCCCTGCATCTTCCGGCGCCGCAGATTCTCCCGGAGCGCGGCCTTCAGCCGTTCGGCGCGGACATTCTTGCCGTTCGTCACCGCGCGACCCTTCGTCGCCGGGAAGACGGGGGAGGCCCGGCGCGGCGAAAAACGCCGTTGGCGAAGGACGAGAGCGAGAGTCGCAAGGAACGGGCACCCTATTGAGGCGTACGAGACCGGTGCAACGCTAGCGCGTCCGGCCTGCCCTCTCAACGGATGCAGGGCAGAGATGCCGGAACCTTACCTTGAACCAATTCCAGATCCGCGCGTATCTTGCCCCCTCACGCGAAGGACTGACCGAGGCCGGACCTTGATCGCGGGACCCCGGCGCCGGTTGGCGCTGCCCGCGCGGCCGAACACGCGAAGGACGCTCGATGACCGTGACCCGGATGCCCAGCCCGATGCTCGCCCCCACGGGCTCGACGCGCGCCGGGTCCGGCTACGAGCGCTACTTCCGCGGCGCCCTCGATCAGCTCCACGGTGAGCGGCGCTACCGTGTCTTCGCCGATATCGAGCGCATCTCCGGCCGGTTCCCGACCGCCAAGTGGCGCCAGCCCGACGGCAAGACCGCCGAGATCACCGTGTGGTGCTCCAACGATTATCTGGGCATGGGCCAGCACAAGGAGGTGGTGGCCGCCATGACCGAGACCGCCGCCCGCTGCGGCGTCGGCGCCGGTGGCACCCGCAACATCGCGGGCAACACCTCGCCGCTGGTCGATCTGGAGCGCGAACTGGCCGACCTGCACGGCAAGGAAGCGGGCCTCGTCTTCACCTCGGGCTACGTATCGAACCAAGCCGGCATCTCGACCATCGCCAAGCTGATCCCGGACTGTTTGATCCTGTCCGACGCCTTAAACCACAACTCGATGATCGAGGGCGTGAGGCACTCTGGCTGCGAGAAGAAGATCTTTCGCCATAACGACATCCAGCACTTGGAGGTGCTGCTGCGCGAGGCCGGCGACCGGCCCAAGCTGATCCTGTTCGAGTCGGTCTATTCCATGGATGGCGACGTGGCGCCGATCGGCGCGATCTGCGACCTCGCCGACCGCTATGGGGCGATGACCTATCTCGACGAGGTCCACGCGGTCGGCCTTTACGGGGAGCGCGGTGCCGGCATCGCCGAGCGCGACGGGGTGATGCATCGGATCGACGTGATCGAGGGCACGCTGGCCAAGGGGTTCGGCTGCGTCGGCGGCTACATCACGGGCTCGGCCGCGCTCTGCGACGCGGTGCGCAGCTTCGCGCCGGGCTTCATCTTTACCACTGCGCTGCCGCCCGCGGTGGCGGCGGCGGCCCGGGCCTCGGTGCGGTATCTCAAGCATTCGCGAGCGGAGCGCGAGGCGCACCAGCGTCAGGCGGCGGCCACCAAGGCGGCGCTGAGCGCGGCGGGGCTGCCGGTGCTGGAGACCGAGACCCACATCGTGCCGGTGATGGTCGGCGATGCCGAGCTGTGCAAGGCGGCCGCCGACCACCTGCTGGAGCGCCACGGTATCTACATCCAGCCGATCAACTACCCGACCGTGCCGCGCGGGACCGAGCGCCTGCGGATCACGCCCTCGCCGTTCCACGATGCGGCGCATATCGCGCGCCTGACGGCTGCGCTGACCGAGACCTGGGAGACGCTGGACCTGCCGCGGGCTGGGACGGTGTTCGTCGAGGCGGCGGAGTAGTTTTTTCGAGGCTTGCCGCGCCATTCCCTCCACCCTGTGCGGGGGAGGGGGGTGAGTCGGCGCCCTCGCGCAGGCACCCCACCCATCTCCCGCCCCCATCTCGTCTTTTCCGGCGCCGCCCTGTAACGACGGCGCCAAGCCTCCCCTGCGAAAAGTCTCGAACCAATGATCTCCTCACCCCTCATGACCGTCATGGTCGATGCCGTGCGCAAGGCCGCCCGCGGCCTGCGCCGCGACTTCGGCGAGGTCGAGAACCTCCAGGTCTCGCGCAAAGGCCCGGGCGACTTCGTCTCGGCGGCCGACCGCAAGGCTGAGGAGGTGGTGCGCGACGCCCTGATGAAGGCGCGGCCCGGCTACAGCCTCGTGCTGGAGGAGAACGGGATCATCGAGGGCACCGACAAGAGCCACACGTGGCACGTCGATCCCCTCGACGGGACTTCGAACTTCCTGCACGGCGTCCCGCATTTCGCGGTCTCGGTGGGTCTGGAGCGCGAGGGCCAGATCGTGGCCGGCGTGATCTTCGATCCGATCAAGGACGAGCTGTTCGTCGCCGAGCGCGGCAAGGGCGCCTATCTCAACAACCGGCGCCTGCGCGTCTCCGGCCGCCAGGACATGGCGGACGCGCTGGTCGGCTACGGCACGCCCTATCTCGGCCGCGGCAGCCATCCGCGCCTGCTGCGCGAGCTCGGCGCCGTGATGGCCGTGGCCGGCGGCACCCGCCGGATGGGCTCGGCGGCCCTCGACCTGGCCTACGTCGCCTGTGGGCGCCTCGATGCCTACTGGGAGCGCGACCTCCAGACCTACGACTTCGCCGCCGGTGTGATCCTGGTGCGTGAAGCCGGTGGCTTCGTGACCTCGGCGGACGGTGCGGCCGAGCCGCTGGCGCCGCGGTCAGTCGCTGCCGGCAACGAGGGCCTGCACCGGGAGCTCCTCGCCCTCCTCAAGAAGGTCCAGGCGGCCTGAGTCTCAGTTCGGGCGTCGTCCCAGGGACGGTGCCCGAACCGCTGATGCTGCATCATCTTTTTTCCGAGAGCCGGTGACCACCTCTCGGGATGATGCTTGCGCTGGTCAGGGCGTCGGGCTTCTGCTTTAAGCCCGCGGTTCCTCACGGAAGGCCGAACGCATGGAAGCCCGCCGCCACGTCGCGCTGAAGGAGTCGATCCGCTCGATTCCCGACTATCCGAAGCCCGGCATCATCTTCCGCGACATCACCACCCTGCTGAGCGACCCGCGGGCGTTCCGGCAGGCGGTGGACGCGCTGGTGCATCCGTATGCGGGCGGGCAGATCCAGCAGGTCGCCGGCATCGAGGCGCGGGGCTTCATCCTGGGTGGCGCCATCGCGCACCAGCTCTCCTCGGGCTTCGTGCCGATCCGCAAGAAGGGCAAGCTCCCGCACACGACCGTCTCGATCGCCTACGCGCTGGAATACGGCACCGACGAGATCGAGGTTCACGTCGATGCCGTGAAGCCCGGCGACAAGGTGTTGCTGGTCGACGACCTGATCGCCACGGGTGGGACCGCGACCGCGGCCGTGAACCTGCTCCAGAAGATCGGCGCCGAGATCGTGGCGGCCTGCTTCGTGATCGACCTGCCCGAGATCGGCGGCGCGCAACGCCTGCGCGACATGGGCGTCGAGGTGCGCACCCTCATGCAATTCGAGGGTCATTGAGCCCCGCCAAACGTTGACTTCGCCGGACCCATCCGCCATAAGCCCGCCACTCGCGACGTGGCGCCCCGCCTGGGCGCCCTTCGTGTTTTTAAACAACCAGGACGCGTGAAGGTCGAGTGCAGCATCGGCTGCCCGCGAGCGCGCCTCGACCTTTGAAGGCTCTGTGCCATGAAGAGAACCTACCAGCCGAGCAAGCTCGTTCGTAAGCGCCGCCACGGTTTCCGCGCGCGCATGGCCACCGCCGGTGGCCGCAAGGTGATCGCGCGCCGCCGCGCCCACGGCCGCAAGAAGCTGTCGGCCTAAGGCGGGATAGCCCTCCGCGGCCGTGCCGCGGAGGATGGGATTGGCCGGGATCGGACCATCGATGGCGACGATCGAGCGGCTGACGAAACGACCCGACTTCCTGGCGGCGGCCGAGGGGCGCCGCTTCCACACCGAGCGGATGAGCGCCCAGGGCCGTCTCCGGGCAGCGGATGGACCGCCCGGCCTCCGGCTCGGCTTCACCATCACGAAGCGGGTCGGCCACGCGACGGAGCGCAACCGCATCCGCCGTCGCCTGCGCGCCGTCGTGGCCCTGGTCGCGGCCGATCTGCCGGGCGAACTCGCGATCCTGCCAGCCGATATCGTGCTGATTGCCCGCCGTCCCGCTCTGGATGCGCCGTTCGAGACCCTCGCCGAGGATCTACGGCGCGCGCTCCCCACGGTGACGCGCCCGGCCACCCCCCGGCCGCCCGGCCAGGGCCGCGGCAAGCGATCCGGCAAATCCGGCACTCGGCCTTCCACGACCACACCTCTCCCGCACGAGGCGGGCCAGCCCGCGCCGTCCGGCCAAGCCGACATCGGCGCGTCGTACGGGCGCGGCAGAGGTCCTCGAATCACAGGCGCGCGCGGGTCCGATGCGACCGGCGTCCGCCCTGACGTCACTCCGAACGCGTGCGGCGGTGTCCCTGATGGGCAATGACAAGACGAACATGTTCGTGGCCATCGGCCTGTCGCTGCTGGTGCTGCTCGGGTGGCAGTACTTCGTGGCCGGTCCGCGCGTGGAGCAGCAGCGGCTGATCGAGGCGCAGAACAAGGCCGCGCAGCAACAGCAGCAGCCCCCGGGCGTGACCCCGGACGGCGTGCCCTCGCCATCCCCGAAGGAGGGCGGCCCGGCCGCGCCGGTCCCCGGCACGCTGCCGACCGCGCAGGGTGGCCCGGTCTCCCGTGAGGCGGCTCTGACCCGCTCGCCGCGCATCCGCATCGAGACCCCGGCGATCTCGGGATCGATCGCCCTCAAGGGCGGCCGCGTCGACGACGTGTCGCTGAAGAACTACCATGAGACCATCGATCCCAAGAGCCCCGAGATCGTTCTGTTCTCGCCGGCCGGGACCGAGACGCCCTATTACGCCGAGTTCGGTTGGGTCGGTGCGAATGCCGGGCCGCTGCCCACCAACGACACCCTCTGGACCAGCGACGGCAAGACGCTCTCCCCCGGCATGCCGGTGACCCTGACCTGGGACAACGGCGCCGGCCTCGTCTTCAAGCGGATCATCGCAGTCGACGACAAGTACATGTTCACGATCCGCGACGAGGTCGAGAACAAGGGCTCGGGTGCGATCACGCTCTACCCGTACAGCCTCGTCTCCCGCTGGGGTAAGCCGCACACTCAGGGCTACTACGTCCTGCACGAGGGCATGATCGGCTATCTCGGCAATGACGGCCTGCAGGAACTCACCTACGACAAGCTTGCCAAGGAGGGCGCCTACGGTGGCGCCAACACCAAAGGCAAGGCCTGGACCGGCGTGAGCGGCGGCTTCGTCGGCATCACCGACAAGTACTGGGCGGCGGCCGCGATCCCCGATCAGGACACGCACTATACCGGTGCCTTCACCGACCGGACCGACGGCACCACCAACGTCTATCAGGCCAGCGTGCGCGGCGACGCCGTGAACCTCGCGGCCGGCGCCTCGGCGACCGCGACGCAGCGGCTGTTCGCCGGCGCCAAGGAAGTCAACGTCATCAACGGCTACGAGAAGGACCTCGGCATCAAGCACTTCGATCTGATGATCGATTGGGGCTGGTTCTTCTTCATCACCAAGCCGATGTTCCGGGCGCTGGACTTCTTCTACCACCTGTTCGGCAATTTCGGCGTCTCGATCCTGGTGGTGACCTTCTGCCTGAAGCTGCTGTTCCTGCCGATCGCGAACCGGTCCTACGTCTCCATGGCCAAGATGAAGGCCGTGCAGCCGGAGATGGCCGCCATCCGCGAGCGGTACAAGGACGACCGCATGAAGCAGCAACAGGCCACAATGGAGCTGTACAAGAAGGAGAAGATCAACCCAGTCGCTGGCTGCTGGCCGGTGCTGATCCAGATCCCGGTCTTCTTCGCGCTCTACAAGGTGCTGTTCATCACCATCGAGATGCGCCACGCGCCGTTCTTCGGCTGGATCCACGATCTCGCAGCGCCGGATCCGACGAGCATCGTCAACCTGTTCGGCCTGCTGCCCTTCCCGGCGCCCGACTTCGTCCATCTGGGCGTCTGGCCGCTGATCATGGGCGTGACCATGTTCGTGCAGATGAAGATGAATCCCGCGCCGCCGGACCCGGTCCAGGCGCAGATCTTCACCTTCATGCCGATCGTGTTCACCTTCATGCTGGGCTCGTTCCCCGCCGGCCTCGTGATCTACTGGGCCTGGAACAACACCCTGTCGGTGACGCAGCAATACATCATCATGCGCCGCAACGGCGTGAAGGTTGAGTTGTGGGACAACCTGCGATCAACGTTCCGGCGCGGTGGCACCAAGACAGCTGCGACGAAGAGCTGACGGGCCAGGGCTGACCGGCAACAGCTGACGGACGACACATCGTGACCGAACCAAACGACGACGCGGTCGACCTCACCGAGGCCGGCCGCCTGCTGTTTGCCGGCGCCGCCGACTTCTACGCGGCCGCCCAGATTCTCGATCGGCTGCCGCCGATGGAGGGTGTTGAGATCGCCTTCGCGGGCCGCTCGAATGTCGGCAAATCGAGCCTGATCAACGCGCTCACCGGGCGGAACACCCTGGCACGGACCTCGCACACGCCGGGGCGGACGCAGCAGCTCAACTTCTTCCGGATCGGCGAGCGCCTGTCGCTGGTGGACATGCCCGGCTACGGCTACGCGGCGGTCGAGAAGGCCAAGGTCGAGGCCTGGACCCGGCTGATCCATGCCTACCTGAAAGGTCGGGCCAACCTTGCCCGGGTGTTCATGCTGATCGACGCCCGGCACGGCTTCAAGTCGATCGACACCGACGTGCTCGACGGGCTCGACAAGGCCGCGGTGAGCTATCAGGTCGTGCTGACCAAGGGGGACTCCCTCAAGAAGGGCGAAATCGCCGCCCGCATCGCCGGGATCGAGGCGGGGCTCGCCAAGCGCCCGGCCGCTTATCCGCAGGTGATCCTGACGTCGAGCCGAGACGATGCCGGCGTGCCGGAGCTGCGAGCGGCGATCGCCAAGCTTCTGGTGGAGCGCGGCGCGTGAGGCCTTCGGGGATCGACCGCGCGCTCGTTGCGCTCGCCTGCCTCGCCGGTCTGCTCGGGGTCGCGCTCAGCGCCGCCGCCGCGCACATCCCCGGGGCCGATTCCCTGAAGACGGCGGCGCAGTTCCTGCTGTTCCACGCCCCCGCGATCCTGGCGCTGATCGGTCTCGCCGCCGCCGGGCTGGCGCGGCCGGGTCTTGCCAGAGTTGCGGCGGCGCTGATGGTCCTCGGCCTGATCCTATTATGCGGCGACCTCGCGGTGCGCATGTGGCTCCAGCATCCGCTCTTCCCGATGGCGGCCCCCACCGGCGGTTTCGCGCTGATGGGCGGTTGGCTCGCGGGGATGCTGTGCGCGCTGGTGCCGGTGCGGGCCTGAGCTGACGGGCCCTCTGTCCAGTCGTGTGGTCGGATCCGACGTATCGCGTCGCGTCGGTTGACACGGCCCTTTTCTTGGGCGCTTGGAGCAAATGCGACCCGCGATTCGAGCACACGACGTCGCGAAGCGTCGATCTGGATCGACCTGTGCCGCTGTGATGCGGCGCTTCGCATGATGGCTCTCGTACCAGGCTTCGCTGTCGCTCCTCCTGTCCGGGAAACGGCGCGCGTCTGGCTGACCTCATGAGTCCGCCACCGGCCCGACAGTCAGCCGAAGCCCGAAAACGGCCACGGCCCGGTTCCAGCCCGATAAGGCTCAATCAAGCCGCTCTCACCTGTAGAAAATCCACCGCCGGTCCCTGCAGCTCGGAAAAGACTCCGGCCGTCAGTGCGCCGCCATAGACCGCGCCGGTGTCGAGATTCGTCCGAAACCTGCGCCGTTCCGGGCGGCCGTTGCGCTGGGGCGTGTGTCCGTGCACCACGTGCCGTTCGAAGTCGTGGTCGCCCTCCAGGAACGGCTCGCGGATCCAGAGCCGGTTGTGCTCGTCCGGATCCGGAATCTCGGCCCCCGGCCGGAAGCCGGCATGGACGTACCAGCGTGCCGCGTCGGCGTGCAGGGTCGGCAGGGCCTCGATCCAGTCGAGGGTGTCGCGCGGCAGGTCGGCGACCTCGTGCGCGCCGAACGCGTCGAGTGTCGCGTCGCCGCCATTGTATAGCCATCGCTCGGCGGCCTGCGGCGTGTGGAGCGCATCGAGCAGCATACGCTCGTGATTGCCCATCAGGCAGGTGACGCGCTCTGGCTCGGCCCAGCAGAGGCGGCTGAGGGTGCGCAGCACCCCCGCGCTGTCGGGGCCGCGGTCGATGTAGTCCCCCAGGAAGACGAGCTTGTGAGCGCGGTCGCCGGCATGGCCGGCGATCCGCTCCAGCAACGCGTCGAGCAGGGCTGAGCAGCCGTGGACGTCGCCGATGGCGTAGGTGAGGAGTCTGGAATCCATGGCGGCATCGTCCAACGGGGCGGTCCGGCCGGCAAGTCCGGACCGGAAACCCCGGATGTCCCGGTGAAGATCAGGCTGTTCCGCCCGACCGCCTCAGCCGTTCGCGGGCCGGGCGTAGCGTCCGTCGTAGCGGCCGGACCGGATCAGCGCGAGGACGTCCGCCTCCCGGGCCGCCTGCGCGCGTACCGCCTCGCGCAGGCTCGGGACGATTCCGGGCGGGAAGGTGACGACCCCGTCCGCATCGCCCACCACCACGTCGCCCGGGGTCACCGTCCAGCCGCCGATGCTGACCGGCAGATTGGTCGCGCCGGGTCCCGTCTTGAACGGGCCGCGCGGCGTCGCGGTGCGGGCGTAGCAGGGGAAATCGGAGCTGGCGAAGGCCTCGGTGTCCCGCACTGCCCCATCGATGACGAAGCCTGCGATGCCGCGGCTCTCCGCGATCGCCTTCATGATGTCACCCACGAGGGCCCGGCTCGTGTCCCCGCCGCCATCGACCACGATCACGTCCCCGCGACGGGCCGCCTCGAGCGCCTGATGGATGGCGAGATTGTCACCCGCCCGAACCTGCACCGTGAAGGCCGTGCCGATCAGCTGGCCGCCGCGATGGAATGGCCGCAGACCCGCCAGAACCGGCATGCGGTCGAGGCAGTCGCTGATCGTCGCCGTGGCGACCCCGCGCAGGGCGGTGAGCAGGCCGGGATCGACGGCATGCGGCAGTGGGTGGTGCGTCACGGCTGTCATCGGCCCGGATCTCCTTTCCCTGTCCCGGCCGCCCGGACCCTTGAGGGACCGGCGACTCTACGGACGATCCTGCCTGAACGGGAGCGTGGTGTCGTCGGCCATCAGCGATCGCCCGCTGGCGCCGCACTGCTCGTGGCGAGCTTGCGCCGGGAATCCGCTTGGCCACTGTTAGCGTCGAAGTATTTCGCCGCGTCACCGAGCTGGACGGCGGGCTGGCAGTTCGGCGTGCAGGACAGGGACTCCCGGTCCAACCCGCGCTGGACCGTGATGGTCGAGTCGCGCGATGCCTCCACGCGGATCATCGTTTCGGCGATCATTGCGCCGGCATTGTCGAGGGCGATCAGGTTGGTCGAGCCGAAGCTCTTGCCGGTGAGCACGAGCACGCCGTTCTTCTGCGGCGTGACTTCCGCGATGATCGGATTTCCGACGATCACGGTCGTGGTCTTCTCCGGCAGCCGGATCACTTTGGCGTTATCGACCAGCACGGTCACCACCGGCAGCGGCTCGGGCTGGCCGGCCACCGCCGCTCCGCCCATCATCAAGAGGAGGAGGCCGGCTCGGCCCGCATGCGGCAGGGTGCGGTGCATCGAAGAGGCTCGCGAGGAAGCGGTCGGTGGACGGTCCTCCGCCCGGCACCTGTGGATACGCGACACGGGTGAAGGAAGCGCTAAGCACGTCCAAGTCCCCGGTTCGACGCGCGATGCCGGGATCCGCGGCCGATCCCCGAAACCGAACCTTCACCACGCTGGCGTCGGCTGAAGATATCGGTGCGACCAAAATCGAGTTTAACCGATTTTCAAGGCGAAATCGGCAGGTTGTGCGAGCCGCCGATCGAGACCTGAAAATTCTTCGTCGGTCATCGCGTAAGTTTTGGTCGCACCGAATTGATCGAAGGATCGTCCCTCATGAAGAGCTTGTTCAACCGTTTCGCTTCTGACGAGTCCGGCGCCACCGCCATCGAGTACGGCATGATCGCGGCCCTGGTGGCGGTTGCCATCATCACCGCTCTACGGACTCTCGGCACCAACCTGACCGCCAAATTCACCCAGATCTCCGGCAACCTGCAGTAAAAAGTCGAACCTTACGGCCACGATCTGCGGCAGGTCCGAGCCGCCCCCGTCGCGCGCGAGCCGGCGGGGGCTCCCTCGACCGGCCGCCGCGGCCGTCACGGGAAGAGACGGCTTCCGAGGGTCGGGTGGTTCCGGCCCCGTGCCATTTCCGGCAATCAGCATCGTAGGTTGGCCCCGAGATGATCGGTGCAGGCGTCGCAAGTTATCCGATAGCGAGTCTGGGACTGGCGGGCTTCGGCCTGCTCGTGCTGTTTCCGTTCCTGATGGCCTACGCCGCAGCGAGCGATCTCCTGACCATGCTGATCCCGAACCGCATTTCGCTCGCCCTGGTGGCGGGCTTCGCGGTGCTCGCGGTGACGGGCCCGATGAGCTGGACCGAGATCGGCTTCCACCTGGGATCGGGGGCCGCGATCCTCGTGGCGACCTTCACGCTGTTCGCCTTCGGCATTATCGGCGGCGGCGATGCCAAGCTCGCGGCCGCGACGGCCCTGTGGCTCGGCTTCGACGGGTTGGGCGATTATCTCCTCGTCGCATCGCTCCTCGGCGGCGCCCTGACGCTGGGCATTCTGTTCGCGCGCGCACATCCGCTGCCTATGCGCATCGCGCGCATGCCGTTCGCCCTGCATCTGCACGATGCGAAGACCGGCATTCCCTACGGTATCGCCCTGGCTGCCGCCGCCCTCCTGGTCCTCCCCGAAACGGAGGTCTGGAGCCGGGCACTCGCTGGCTGAGGCGCCGCGCGCCGGACATCCGTGGAGGCCGCGGCCGGGGGATATCTCCGGCCCGCTTCGATTCCGGGATCAGGGATCTGGAGCCCCGGTTCGACCCTCGCTAGAAGTCGGGCATGCCCCTCGCGCTGCTGCGTCGCCCCGATCCAGATCATCTCGAGGTCCAGCACGAGGGCGCGCGCTTCCGCATCGCGCTCCGGCGGCGCCCGACCGCGCGCCGCATCACCCTCCGGGTCTCAGCCGCCACCGGCGAGGTGGTGATCACGCTTCCGAGCCGGACGGCGGTGAACACCGCGCAGCGTTTCGCGGTAAGCCATGCCGGTTGGATCGCCGCGCGGCTCGCCCGGTTGCCCGAGCGCGTGATCTTCGGGCCGGGCGCGACGCTCCCGCTGCGCGGCGAGCCGCATCGCGTCAGTCTGCAGGGTACCCGCGGCGGCGTTCGCATCGCGCATGACGCCGGTGAGCCGGTGATCGCGGTCGGCTGCGAGGCCGCCCACGTGGCGCGCCGGATCCGGGACTTCCTGACGCGGGAAGCCCGGCTCGACCTCGCGGAGGCGGTCGAGCGCTACGCGCCGCGCCTCGGGCAGCGGCCGGTCCGCATGACCCTGCGCGATACCCGCAGCCGCTGGGGATCCTGCACGGCGCGCGGCGAACTGAACTTCTCGTGGCGCCTGATCCTGGCCCCGCCGATGGTGCTCGACTACCTTGTCGCCCACGAGATGGCGCATCTGCGGGAGATGAACCATTCGCCCCGGTTCTGGACGCTCCTGCGCGAGCTCTGCCCGAACGTGGACGACGCCGAGGCCTGGCTGAAGCGGAACGGCTCCAGCCTGCATCGCTACGGCTGAGCCTGCGCGAATTCAGCCCTTGGAGCGCAGCACGCGCTCGCGGGCGTCGGCGTCGGCCGGCCAAGTCGGCCGCGGATCGACTTCGCCGGGATTGAGGGTGCGCGGGGCGACGCTGTCGCAGATTTCGCGCTGGCGGATGATCACCGGATTGCCGAAGGCGTCGCGCCGGCGGATCAGGCCGCCGTCCCGGCAGTAGCCCGCGATCGCCGCCTGTCCCTCGCGCCGACCGTACGGATTCACGGCAACCGGCGGATGCTCGATGACCAGCGTGTCGGAGTGATTGAGCGAGCGCTCGACATAGGTGGTCTCGCCGACCGGCAGGCTCTGGGCCCCGGCCTGCGTGAGGGCGGCCAACAGGCAGGCGGCCGAAAGGGCGAGCGGACGCATCACGGCTACAGGATCCGGCGCTTGAGGACTGACTGGGACTTATCTAGGCCTCGCATTCCCTCTCGGATAGCGCTGCTGCGCAACACAGGGGCTGGATCGCTTGACAGCGCGGGGCCGACCATGGTCCGAACACGCCCGATTATACGGCTCCCGCCCGTCCGCGGCCGGAGCGTTCCGAAGGGATCGGTGGTGCTGCTTCACCCGAAGCTCGTTCGATTTCGGCGCGCTGTCCGGCGCGCCGCGCTGCCGGTCTTCCTCGCCCTCGTCGCGGCGGCGCTCACCCCAGCAGGGTTCGCCACGGGGCCCGCGATGGCGCAGGGCATGGTGCGCAAGACCTTCGAGGATTGGCAATTGCGCTGCGAGACGCCCGCGGGCGCCAAGGCCGAGCAATGCGCGCTGGTCCAGTATCTCGCCGCCGAGGACCGGCCGAACCTGACCCTGGTGGTCATCGTGCTGAAGACGGCGGACAACCGCGGCTACCTGCTGCGGGTCGTGGCGCCGCTGGGCGTGCTCCTGCCCTCGGGCCTCGGCCTGAAGATCGACCAGACCGATATCGGCCGGGCCGGGTTCGTCCGTTGCCTCACCACCGGCTGCGTCGCCGAGGTGGTGATGGATGACGGTCTGATCCGCCAGTTCAAGAGCGGCACGCAGGCGACCTTCATCGTGTTCCAGACGCCCGAGGAGGGCGTCGGCATCCCGCTGTCGATGAAGGGGTTCGCGGCCGGGTTCGACAGCCTGAAATGACGGGGCCGCTCGGGAGCCGTGCGATGATCGGAAGTCGGAACGTATCCGGGGGCGTGTGCCGGGGCGCGGCGGCGGTGCTGGTCTTCGCCGCCGCGCTCGCCGCGGCGCCGGCCCGGGCCGAGGACGGCAACGTCTTCTCCAACCTGTTCAAATTCGGCGGCACCACGGTCCCGCCCTCGAAGGCCGAGAGCCTCGATCCGCCCTACTGTCCCCCCGTCGAGGTCGCCGAGAATGCCGCCGCCTCGCGGACCATGGCGGGTGCGAACGTGCGCACGCAATTCTCCCTGGGCCGCCTCGCCCGCGAGTGCACGCGGCTCCCGGATGGTTCGATCACCGTGAAGATCGGCGTGGAGGTGAACGTCCTGCTCGGTCCGGCCGGGGCGCCGGGCCGGTTCGACGTGCCGGTCACCTTCCAGATTCGCCACGACGGCAAGGTGATCTCGAACCGCGTCGAGCGCGCCGGCCTAGTCGTCGGGGCCGGCGAAGCGCAGGGCTTCGCGACCATCGTGGCCGAGCCGCTGGCCGTTCCGGCCCCGATAACGGCGGATTACGATATCGCGGTCGGGGTCGGCGCGTTGGGCAAGGGCGGGATCGCCAAGGGTGCGAGCGGCAAGACCGCCGCCAAGCCGCGCCGACGGAAGCCGGCGGTGGCCGAGGCGCCGCCCCCGGGCGGAGGCGACGACGCTGCCCAGTGACGCCGCGGCGCGCCGCGTCGATCCGGGATCATCGCTCAGCCTGCGCGACCGGCTCCGGTTCGGCCGCGCCACCCGCTTCCGCCTGGAGCCGGCGGACGACCCTGCCTTCGACCGCCGCCTCGTTCTCCCCGACCATCGGACCGGCTGGATCGTATTGAGCTACCGGGACGGCGCCGTGGTGGCGCCGCGCCGCCCGATCCTGCGTGTCCTGCGCGGCTCCGACGATGCGCCCCAGGATTTCGTGCTGCCGGGGGCATCCCTGGGCGTGGCGCACTGGCTCGGCCTGATCCCGCCGGATGTCCGGGAGATCCGCCTCTGTGCCGGCCCCGACTTCGCGCTCGAGCGTGTCGGTGTCCGGCGTGAGGGCGGCGTGCTGGCGCAATGTCTTTTGCGGCGCCCCTGGCGCTTCGTGGGGGCGCTCTACCAGCGGGCCCGCGGTTCGGAGCGACGGTATCGCGACACGCTGCGCGGTACCTGCGCGGTGACGCCGCTTGCAGGGTTCGATGCCTGGGCCGCCACCCGAACCCGGCCGGTTTCCACGTCGGCCGCGAACCTGCGGATCCGCTGCCTCGTCCTGGCGCGTCCCGGCGAGACAGCGGCCCTGGCCGCCACGCTGGACGCCCTTCAGGCGCAGACGCATCGCCCGGAGGCGATCTGCGTCATCTGGGAGGGCGCGCTGCCCGACACGCCGGATGCGCGGGCCGTCCATCGGCACTGGGACGAACGCGCCGGCCCGGAGGATCTCGTCGCCGGGTCCGAGGCCCTGTGCCTGCTGCGGCCGGGTGATATCCCGGAGCCCGACGCCCTGGCGCTCCTGGCGCACGCCCTTCAGGGCGCCGACCTTGCCTACGGCGACGCCATCGGTCCGGACGGCAGGCCGCGCCTGAAGCCGGACTGGAGCCCGGACCTCGCCTTGGCGACGGGCTATCCCGGCCGTCCGCTGCTCGCATTGCATGCGTTCCTGGCCGCGTTTCTGCCGGCCCCCCTGGGTTCGATGGCGCAGATGGAACTCGCCCTGGAGGTCGCCGCCGTCTCGGCGCGGGCACGGGTGGTTCATGTCGCGCGCCCGCTCGCGCGCAATGCGGCCGACCCCCTCGACCCGCCCGCCCGGGCACGGGCGCTCGACGCATGCCAGAAGGTCCCGGCCGCCGCGCTTCGGGACGGCGCCGTCCAGCTGCTCTGGCCGCTGCCGGATCCCGCGCCGACGGTCAGCATCGTGATCCCCTCGCGCGACCGGCTCGACCTGATCACGCGCGTCTGCCGCGGCGTCCTGCACGAGACGACCTACGCCCCGATCGAGGTGATCATCATCGACAACGGCTCGACCGCCCCCGCGGTGCTGGCCCATTACGAGACCCTGCGCCGGGATCCGCGTGTGCGCATCCGGATCGACCCGCAACCGTTCAACTTCGCCGCGATGGTCAATGCCGGCGTCGCCCTGGCGTCCGGCACCGTGGTCGTACTGCTGAACAACGACGTGGCGGTGCTGGAGCCCGGTTGGCTCGACGCGATGGTCCGGCAGGCCTGTAGGCCCGAGGTCGGCGCCGTGGGCGCCAAGCTCCTCTATGGGGACGGCGCCCTGCAGCATGCCGGCGTCGTGGTCGGGCTCGGCGGACGGGCGGGCCACATCCTGCGCCGGCGTCCCGGCGACACGCCCGGCCATCTCGGGCGTCTGCGCGTGGCTCACGAGGTTTCCGCGGTGACGGCCGCCTGCCTGGCGGTCTCGCGGGAGAAGTATCTCGCGGTGGGCGGCTTCGACGCCAAAACCTTTCCGGTCGACTTCAACGACGTCGATTTCTGCCTGCGGCTCGGCGCTGCCGGCTGGAAGAGTGTCTGGACCCCGGATGCGACTCTCGCGCATCTCGAATCCGTGAGCCGCGGCCCCTCGGTTGGCGCCGAGCGCGCCCGGTTCGAGCGGGAAGCGGCGCGCTTCTCCGAGCGCTGGCGCGACGTGATCCGCCACGATCCGTTCTACCATCCGGCCTTGTCGCTCACGACCTTCGGCGAGGATCTGGAATGACGCGCCGCCGATCCCGGCGGGGGATCGCCGACGCGGCGCGCCGGATTCTGGGCCATCCCCGGGAGGCCGGCGCCATCCTCTGGGCGCGACTGACGGGCAAGCGCCTGCGCGCCCGGCAGAGGCTGGCGGCGCTGGTGGGCATCGATCATCGGCTCACTTTGCCGGCGCGGATCCTCGACGGCGTCCTTCCGGCTCCGGCCGGATTGGGCGACGACCTCCGCCTGATCGGCGACGGCGCGCTCGTGGCCGGCGCCCCGGCGCGGATCGCCGCCATCTTCGTCGCCGAGCCCGATCTTCAGGCGCTCTACGGCGACGCGCTCACACAGGACCGTGCGGGCGGCCCGGTCTGGCCGCTCCTGCCGCCGGTCTTCGATGCCGACCGTCTCGCGGCCTCCGATTATCTCGGGCCGGTCCTGGCCTATCGGCGGACCGCCCTCGATCCGGAGATCCATCCGCTGAGCCCGGCCGATGCCGCGTTCCGCATCGCCGAGCGGCACGGTCCCCAGGCCATCGGCCATTTGCCGGAGATCCTATCGATTCGGCGTCGG
>NZ_JALNUM010000079.1:0-30462 GCF_026540795.1 Methylobacterium sp. GC_Met_2 | reverse complement strand
GTTGACGGTGAAGCCGCAAATTCGATGCGGGAAGGGCGCGGATCCGCTTGCTCAAGCAGCCTGACGATTGGCCGCCAGCCTTTCCGCGAACTCGATCGCCTCGATCAGGCTGCGCTCGTTGGCGATGCCCGTGCCGGCGATGTCGAAGGCGGTGCCGTGATCGACCGAGGTGCGGATGATCGGCAGACCCAGTGTGATGTTTACCCCAGACAGGTCCATCCACTTGCCGGTGGCCGGGTCGATCTCGAAGCCCAGGAGCTTCACCGGAATGTGACCCTGGTCGTGGTACATCGCCACCACGGCGTCGTACTGGCCGGCGCGCAGCTTCACGAACACCGTGTCGCCCGGCACTGGCCCGTGCACGTCGAGCCCGTCGGCGTTGGCCGTCTCGATCACCGGGGTGCTGACGTCGATATCCTGGCGCCCGAACAGGCCGCCCTCGCCGGCATGGGGATTGAGCGCCGCCACCGCGATCTTCGGCCGGGCGATCCCGAGGCCCTTCAACGCCTTGTCGGTGAGGTCGATGACGAGGCGCAGGCGCTCCGGGGTCAGGCGCTTGGGCACGTCCTCCAGGGCGACATGGGTGGTGACGTGCGAGACCCGCATGTTGCCGTGGGCCAGCATCATCACCGAGCCGCGCACGCCGGTCAGCTCGGCCAGCATCTCGGTGTGGCCGGCATAGTGATAGCCGGCCTTGTTGAGCGCCTCCTTGTTCAGCGGTGCCGTGACGATGCCGCCGATCCGGTCCGCCATCGCCAGCCGGACCCCGGCCTCGATCGCCTTGTAGGCGAAGCGCCCGCCATCGGCCGAGAGCCGGCCCGGCTCGATCGGCGCGCCCTCTGCATCGGCCTGGAGGCAGCAGAGCGCCGGCCAGTCGCCGTCCTCGGCAACCTCGGGAATCGGTTCGGGCAACAGGCCGAGCGCGGCTTCCGCGCGATGCAACGCCGGGGCGCTGCCGATGATCACGAGCTTCAGGTCGCCCGCTTCGATCCGATCCTTCAGGCGGGCGGCGGCCTTGACGATGATCTCCGGGCCGATGCCGGCCGGATCGCCCATGGTGATGGCGAGATGCTGGGTCATGCGTCGCTCCTGTCGGGCGTGAAACCGTTGCTTTGGAGTAGATCGCGCCAGACGCCCTCCGTTCCGAAGGCGCCGGATTTCGAGATCACCGCGAGCCCGTCCCAGCGCCCGCCGCGCAGGGTCGAGCGCGGCAGGCCGGGGGCGATCTGGCCGGTGACGTCGAGGCGTTCGACCCGGAGCGCGAGGCAGAGCGCCTTCAGGGTCTCGCCGCCTGCGACCAGCAGGGTGCCGGGCCTGGGGATCCGCTCGATCACGTTCGTGAAGGTCGCGGCGATCCGCGCGGCGGCGGCCTCCCGGGCGGTGCCGGCGGGCAGGGCCAGGCTCGCCAGCACGACGCCGTCCCGGGCGAGGCGTTCGCCGACCGGTTCGGCATGGTCCGCCGCCTCGGGCGACAGGACGAGGCAATGCGGGCCGCAGGCGTCGAGCTGGGCCGCGGTCTCGGGCCGGTCGGAGCCGAACAGGCCGAGCACCGGTCCGACCAGGCGGTCGCCGCCGGGCGCCGTCACGCCCCGCGCCAGGGCCGCCGCGAGGCCGCCGCTGCCGCACCAGAGCACCGGCAGCTCCCGGCCGAGCTCGGCAATGCGGGCGAGGTCGTCGTCGTGCGACGCGTCGTAGACCGCCACCCCCGCCACCGGGCCGTCGGTGAGGGCGGCCCGGCGCGCCGGGAGGCCGGCGTCCCGCAGGGCCTCGGCAATGTCGCCGGAGACCGCTTCCCACATGCCGTCGCGCCGGGCGAGCTGTCGCCCGTTGGCGGTACGGCGGCCCTGATACGGGAAGGCCGGAGCCACGATGCAGCGCGGCCAGGCGCCGAGGCGCATCACCGCGGCGAGTTCCGCCGCCCAGGGGCCGCGCAACAGGCTGTCGACCTTCTTGAAGGCGATGTCGGCCCCCCGGAGCCGCGGCGCGAGATCTTGGACGATCCGATCGGCTTCCGTAGCCGAGACCTCCCGGGTGCCGGAATCGATCGCGAGGCACCCGGATCCATCGCCCGGCAGGATCTCCGGCCACGCTACCGGGATCGGCCCGCACAGGCCGGTGAAGCCGGCCGCCGTGTCGAGTGTGCCGGTCAGGTCGTCGGCGATGAGGCGCAGGCGGATCATGGCAGGGGTTCAACAGACCGCGGACAAGATCGCGTCGCGATGTCCGACCGGAGCGCCCTGCCTGACCGGGCGGAACATCCAGGCTTGTTGTAAAGCTGTCGGGACGCATACAGAGGGGGTGCCGAGGCGGTCAAGCGCGTGGCGACGCCGGCGCAACCCCCATCGACAGATCGAGCAGCCGCCCCTCGAACAGCCGGTCCCGCGAGGCGCCGATATGGGCGGCCATGCGGGTGCGGGCGGCCTCCGCATCACCGTCACGGATCGCCGCGAAGATCCCGTGATGCTCCTCCAGCACGCCGCGCAGGCCCGATCGCGGCCCCAGCAGGGCGAGGCCATGGATCTTCATGCCCACCGCCACGTGCGATTGCAGGGCCTGCAGGGAGGCCGCGTAATAGTGGTTGTTCGAGGCGACTGCGACCGCGTGGTGGAAGGCGAAGTCGGCGTCCTCCCGGTGTTGCTCCTGGCGGGTGGCCAGAGTGAGCAGATCGAGGGCCGCCGCGATCCGGTCGAGGGCGTTGGCGTCGCGACGCGTGGCGGCGTGGAAGGCCGCGTCCGGCTCCAGGGTCAGGCGGAACTCGTAGCAGCGCTGGATGTCGGCGATGCTTTCCACCGGTGCGAAGCCCGGGGCGGGGCTCGCCTCGCGGGGCCGGACGAAGCTGCCCGCCCCCTGCCGCGAGACGATCGCGCCCTCCCGGCGCAGCCGGTCGAGGGCGGCCCGCACCACCGGCCGAGAGACCTGGAACCGGCCGGCGAGGTCGTGCTCGCTCGGCAGGCGGCCTTGGGCCGGATAGGTGCCGTTGGCGATGCCGGTGAGGATCGCGTCGTAGATGCCATCCGACAGGGACGCGGGCCTGGCAATGGCCGCCTTCGCCACCCCGCGGCGCCCCGATACCAAGCCGGGCGCCTGCGCGTGGCCGGGCAGGGCTGACGACATCCGGGATGGCCTCCGTGTGCGTTCCGGCGGCCAAGACATCAACGCGACCGCCCAATTGTCAACAAGTCTGCAGTTGTCCGCCATGTTGCACGCCCTTGTCGAAAGGTTGTAGCAGGCCCCGGGGGGTTGAGGTTTCAGGTGACGGGCCCGGAACAGGGGTCGCGCCGGAGGACGACCCATGCAGATTCCGATCAAGCGCTCGCTGGAGCGCGTCCCGGGCGGCCTGATGGTGGTGCCGCTGTTCCTCGGCGCGATCCTTCACACGCTGTTCCCCAACACCGCGACCTTCTTCGGCTCGTTCACCGGGGCGCTGTTCAACGGCGCCCTGCCGATCCTGGCGGTGTTCTTCGTCTGCATGGGCGCGGGCATCGATTTCCGCGCCACCCCGGCGATCGCCCGCAAGGGCGGCGTCCTGCTGGCCACCAAGGTCGGCATCGCGGCGATCCTGGGCGTGGTGTTCGGCCATCTGCTCGGCGAGGCGCCGATCATGGGCGGTGCCTTCGTGGGGCTCTCGACGCTGGCGATCGTCGCCGCCATGAACGACACCAATGGCGGGCTCTACCTCGCCCTGATGGGCCAGTTCGGCCGCCCGAAGGATGCGGGCGCCTACGCGATCATGAGCCTCGAATCCGGCCCGTTCCTCACGATGGTCACGCTCGGGCTCGCCGGCCTCTCCGCCTTCCCGTGGCCGACGCTGGTCGGCAGCATCCTGCCGCTCCTGATCGGCATGATCCTGGGCAACCTCGACCGGGACATGCGCGCCTTCCTGTCGGGCGCCGCACCGGTGATGATCCCGTTCTTCGCCTTCGCGCTCGGCTTCGGGCTCGACCTCGCCAAGATCTGGCAGGCGGGCCTCCTCGGAATCGGGCTCGGCGTCGCCGTGGTGGCGATCACGGGTGCGGCCCTGTTCGTGGCCGACCGACTGACCGGGGGCAACGGGGTCGCCGGGGTGGCGGCCGCCTCGACGGCGGGCAACGCCGCCGCCGTCCCGGCGATCATCGCCGCCGCCAACCCCGCCTACGCGGAGGCCGCCGGGCCCGCCACGGTGCTGGTGGCGGCGAGCGTCGTGGTCACGGCCCTGCTGGTGCCGCTTCTCACCGCCTTCGTGGCCGCTCGGGTGGGGCAGGAGGTGGAGCCATCCGAGCCGCTGCGCGAGCCGGTGGCGCGGCCCGCGGCGCCCCTGCGCTGATCCATGCACAGGCGCGCATCGGCGCGACGTCGCGGCGGCAACCGAAGACGGGGACGCCCGGTTGTCCTGGCAGACAGCCCGGCACCGCCGCGGCACTGCCAGAGACCGGAGCGGGCACAGCATGTCCACCGAAGCCAGAGGCAAGACGCATATCGACATCTTCGACCGCGCCGCCCGGGAGGTCTGGGCCCAGCGCTTCGGCGTAAGCGAGGACCGGCTGCGCAAGGCCGTCACGATGGTGGGGAGCCGGATCACCAGCGTCGCCGCCTACCTTGAAAGGCCGGCCCCCTGAGCGGGGCGGGCGTCGCCATGAAGTCCGATCCCTATCCGCCTCCCGGATCAACGGCTCCGGAGTATCCGCCCCGCGCCTCGGAACCCTCGGCCATGTCCGACGACCAGACCGCGCCGTCTCCCGGGCCTCCGGCGTCGGCGCCGGACGCCATCACGTTCGAGCAGATCCGCGAGCGTGCCTACGAGTTGTGGGAACGCAACCATCGGCCGGAGGGATTCGAGATCGAGTTCTGGCTCCTGGCCGAGCGGGAGTTGCGCAAGGAGCGCGCGCGCCGGACGGCCAAGGAGGGGCCGGCCGCGTCTGAGCCACCGTCGCAATAGCGTCTCCCCGTCTCTGGCGTGTAGTTTGCGACGCGGCGTGAACGATCGCCGACGCCGTCCGCGATCCGATGACTGGTCGCGCGACGGGGACCCGCCTTGGAGACATCCGCCCTGACCCGCCGCAGCTTCACCGGACTCGGTCTCGGCGGCGCTGTGGCGACAGCGTCCGGCGGCGTCCTGGCTCAGGCAGGCCCGGTACCATCGACGGCGTCGGACAAGCCCGCCCCTCTCACAAGCGCCCCGGTCTCGCAGGCCGGCCTCGGTCCGCGCCTGACGCTGCACGCCATCGACAATTTCCACGGCACCCCGGCCGCCGGCATGGTCTGCGACCTTGCTTGGCGCGAGGGCGATACCCTCACGCCGATCAAGACCGTGACCACCGGGGCCAACGGTCGGCCGGCCGAGCCGCTGCTGATGGATGCTGCGCTCCGGTCCGGCCATTACGAGCTGCTGCTGCATGTCGGGGCCTATTTCGCCGCCCGCGGCGTCAGCCTGCCGAGCCCGAACTTTCTCGACCGCGTGCCGATCCGCTTCCGGATCCGTGACGCGGGGCAGCGCCATCACCTGCCGGTGCTGTTCACGCCCTGGGGCTATTCCTACTATCGCGGCAGCTGACCCCGTCAGGATACGATTCCATGGCCGGCATCTCGACCCACGTCCTCGACACCGACCGCGGGCGCCCCGCGGCGGGGATCCGCATCGATTTCTCCGTGCTGGACGGGGAAACGTGGCGGCTCGTGAAGAGCGTGGTCACGAACGCGGACGGACGCACCGACCAGCCGATCCTCGCACCGAACGATGCCAAGGTCGGTCAGTACCAGCTGGCCTTCCACGTGGACGATTATTTTCGCGACCGCCCTGGCACCGCGGAGGCCGATATCTTCATCGACAACCCGGTGGTGCGCTTCGCGATCTTCGACCCAGCGCAGCACTACCACGTGCCGATGCTCTGCGCCCCCGGCAGCTTCACCACCTACCGCGGCAGCTGAGGCCGTGCCCGACCTCGCCACCGTCAACCGGATGGAGGAGGGTGCCTTCGTGGCCCTACTCGGCGGGGTGTTCGAGCACGCCGCCTGGGTGGCCGAGGCCGCCGCGCCGCAGCGCCCCTTTGCCAGCCTTGCCGACCTGCACGCGGCGATGACGCGGGCGGTGCATGCGGCGGCCCCGGATCTGCAACTCGCCTTTCTCAACGGCCATCCGGAACTCGCCGGTCCGGAGGCGCGTGCCAAAAGCCTCACGGACGATTCGGCCAGCGAGCAGGGCAGCGCCGGGCTCGATCGCATGGCGGAGCCGGAGGCGGCGGCCTTCGCACGTCTGAACGCAGCCTACCGCGCCCGGTTCGGCTTCCCCTTCATCATCGCGGTGCGAGGGCGCGGCCGGGCCGAGATCCTCTCAGCGTTCGAGGCCCGGCTTGGCCGGGATCCAGCGACTGAGCGGGAGACCGCGCTGGGGGAGGTTGCGCAGATCACCCGCATGCGGCTGGAGCGTCTGATCGACGCCTGACCGTGTCTGGGGCGGTTCAGGCGACCGCCGACCGCGCGTCCTTGATGGCCGCCTCGAAGGCCACGAAGGCGGCGGTCGCCTCGTCCCAGGCCTGGGCGCGAACGTGGCGGATCATCGCCGCAGCCTGCTCGCGGGCCTGCGCCAGGGGTGCCTCCACGGCGGCCGGCCGCGCCGGATTGGCGGCGACGGCTACGGGCGGCTTGTCGGCCGGGCGCATGCCGACCAGGGTCGCCGCGATGGCGCGCCGCCAGGCGGCGAGGTCGGCCGGAAGGCGCGCCGTATGCGCCTCGCTCGCCTGGCCGCCATCCTGACGGTCGAGCAGGTTGCGGCCGAGCGTTTCGATCCGCTCAAGTTCGGCCATGGCGTCCCCGATCTCCCGGCGCGCCTTGTCGGTGCCCTCCGCGATCCGGCCGACGTTGTTGGCGATATCGCCGGTGGCCTGGATCTGCTGGTTGAGGATCTCGGAGGCCTCACGCATCTGCGACGCGACGTTCGCGACGGCGCCGCTCTCGGCTTCGACGCGGGCATTGGCTCGCACCATGGCGGCGGCCCCGGTCTCGACCGCGCCGCGGCTGCGCGTGACCGCGGCCTGCATGGCCGCCATCTCCTCGCGCAGGCCCGCCACGCGGGCGCGGATCTCGTCGGTCGCCTTCGCCGTCTGGGCCGACAGGGTCTTCACCTCGGCGGCCACCACGGCAAAGCCGCGCCCCGCCTCGCCGGCGCGCGCCGCCTCGATCGTGGCGTTGAGCGCCAGCAGGTTCGTCTGGGCCGAGATCGCCGCGATCGTGCCGGCCATCTCCTCGATCCGCAGGGCCGCGGTCGAGAAGCTGTCGAGCCGGCTCCCGATCTCCTCGGTGCCCTCCTCGATGCCGCGCATGCCCTCGGTGGCGCGATGGAGGTCGCCGACGCACGTGGCGATCCCGGCGCGGGCGGTCTCGGCGGTCTCGGCGGCTGACGCGGAGCGGGCCGCGATCTCGCCCGTGGTGGCGGCCAGTTCCTCGCTGGCGGCCGCGATCAGCCGGGCCTGCTCGGCGGTGCCCGAGGCGTCGTGGGTCATCCAGCCGATCGAGGTGCCGGCATCCGAGGCCGCGGCCGACATGCGCGCCAGGAGCGACTGCCATTCGCGATCGAAGGCCGGGACGGCGGCAGGCTGCGGACTCGCCGCAACCTCGACGATCACCGGTGCCTTCACCGGCGCAGCGGCTATCTGCAGGGCGGCAGAGGCGCCCTTTTCCGAGCGCTTGCGGTTCAGGCCGAACATGCGGAGTTCTCCAATCAACGAATCGGAGGCGATCTTCGCACGGATCCTTCAACCAATGATGAAGGCTAATCTTACCCTTCTCTAATCGATCCGATGAAGCGCTTCCCTGTAGGAAGCGCTTGACCCTTCGAAAGTCTGCGCCACCGGCCTCAAAGGCCGGTGGCGCGGCATCTCACTCGCCGGTCAACGCCGCCTTGGTGCGGGACCACCAGCCGGCGCGCTTGGGCCGGTCCGGATCGGACGGGGGCGTCAGCACGACCGCCACGGGTTCGCGCGTCGGTTCCGCAGTCGACGCGGAGTCCGGCTCGGCGGTGCCGTTCGTCGGTCGGGTCTCGGCGGCCTCCGTCTCCGGCTCGGCGACCGGCAGATCCACCGCCGTCTCGCCGCGGACCGGCTCAGGCGTGGCCTCGATGATTTCGGCCACGGCCTCGACGCCCACCGGCTCCTCCGCCGGCAGCACAACCGCCTCGTCGGAGGCTGCAGTCTCCTCCGCCTCGGCGCCCTCGCGGGTGCGGCCCTCGCTGCGTCCACGTCCGCCGCGGCGGCCGCGCCGACGGCGGCGTCCGCCGTCATCCTCCGCCTGGACGACGTCGTCCGCGCCTGTCGCAACGGCGTCGACTGTGTCGCTCTCGACCGCGACCGCCATCTCGGCCGGCTCGCCGGCCGCCGTCTCGGCGTTCGCTGCGTCGGCGGTCGCCGGCTCCTCGCCGTCCCACTCCTCGTCCCGGCCGTCTTCGTCGGATTGCGGCGCACCCTGGCGCTCCTCATCGGAACGCCCCTCCGTGCGACCACCCCGGCGGCGACGGCGGCGGCGACGGCGGCGGCCATCGCCCTCGTCGCGCGTGCCGTCCTCCCGGGCCTCGGTGCGACCTTCCTCAGTGTCGCCCTCGCCCTCGGCGTCGGCCTCAGCCGCGCCTTCCGCATCCGCCTCGACCTCGGCGTCCGCCTCTTCGATCTCCTCGTCCTCGTCCTCGAACTCCGTGGTCGGCGAGATCGCCTGGGCGCGCACGCCCGTCACCGGACCCTCGGCGCGCTGGGCCGGATCGCCCCGGTCGAGCTGGAAGGCGGTGGTCGCCGCCAGCCGCTCGTCGGCCGCGATCGTGATGGTTACGCCGAAGCGCACCTCCAGCTCGCGCAGGTGCCCGCGCTTCTGGTTGAGGATGTAGAGAGCGACCTCGGTGCGCGTGCGCAGGATGAGGTTGTGGGCGGCCGACTTGAGCAGCGCTTCCTCGATCGAGCGCAGGATGTGCAGCGCCACCGAGGCGGTGGCGCGCACGAAGCCCGAGCCGCCGCAATGGGGGCAGGGGATCGAGGAGGATTCGAGCACGCCCGTGCGGATGCGCTGGCGGCTCATCTCCATCAGGCCGAAGGGCGAGATCCGGCCGACCTGGATGCGGGCGCGGTCGTTCTTCAGGCAATCGTTGAGCTTCTTCTCGACGGCGCGGTTGTTGCGCTTCTCCTCCATGTCGATGAAGTCGATGACGATCAGGCCCGCGAGATCGCGCAGGCGGAGCTGGCGGGCGACCTCCTCGGCGGCTTCCAGGTTCGTCCGGAGTGCGGTGTCCTCGATGTCGTGCTCGCGGGTCGAGCGGCCGGAATTCACGTCGATCGAGACCAGCGCCTCGGTCGGGTTGATCACGAGGTAGCCGCCGGACTTCAGCGAGACGTGGCTGGAGAACATCGCGTCGAGCTGCTGCTCGACGCCGAAGCGGGCGAAGATCGGCGTCGGGTCGCGGTAGGGCTTCACGACCTTGGACTGGCCGGGCATCAGCATCCGCATGAAGTCCCTGGCCTCGCGGTAGGCGTCCTCGCCGGCGACCAGAACCTCGTCCAGTTCCTTGTTGTAGAGGTCACGGATGGCGCGCTTGATCAGCGACCCCTCCTCGTAGACCAGGGCCGGGGCCATGGAGGTCAGCGTCAGCTCGCGGACCGATTCCCACAGGCGCATCAGGTACTCGAAGTCGCGGGCGATCTCGGGCTTGGAGCGCGAGGCGCCGGCGGTGCGCAGGATGACGCCCATCCCCTCGGGCACCTCCAGGTCCTGCACCACCTCCTTGAGGCGCTTGCGGTCGGCCGCCGAGGTGATTTTTCGCGATATTCCGCCACCCCGGCCGGTGTTCGGCATCAGCACCGAGTAGCGGCCGGCCAGCGACAGGTAGGTGGTGAGCGCCGCGCCCTTCGTGCCGCGCTCCTCCTTGACCACCTGCACCAAGATGATCTGGCGGCGCTTGATCACCTCCTGGATCTTGTACTGGCGGCGGAAGTGGCGCGGACGCTCGGGGATCTCGGCCAGCGCGTCGCCGTTGCCGCCGATCTGGGCGATCCGGGGCTCGGCATCGGGATCGTCGGATTCCTCGTCCGAATCCTCATCGTCGTCGGACTCGTCCTCGTCGTCCTCCGACTCGTCCTCATCCTCGTCGTCGTCGGACTCGTCCTCCTCAGACTCATCCTCGTCGAGCACTTCGTCGGCCTCGCCCACGGCCGGGCCGCTGCGGCCCGAGGCCTCCGCGACATCCTCCGCGACAGTCTCGGCCGGCTCCTCGGCCACGGTCAGGGCCTCCGCCACGGCGATCCGGGCTTCGGGCTCGGCCGGGTCGTCCTGGTCGGTCGCGGCCTCCTCGGTCTGCGCCGTGACCGGCGCGGCGTCGCCGGCGGGCTCGGCAGCCCGCACCGGCTCGGCGAGATCACCGGCCTCGGTCTCGGAGGCGAGGGCCTCCTGCACCGCCTCGGGGTTCTCGGCGAGCGTATCGGGCATGCCGGCCGGTGCGATCCCGGCCTCCGGAGGTGTCTCGTCGCGACCCTCGATCCCGGCCCCGTCACCCGCGACCTGCGCGGTCTCGTGGGCGTCCTCGGCGCTCACCGTCTCGTCGGTGCCGCGGGCGCGGGCCTCGGCGCGGCGGCCGCGAGACCGTCGGGGGGAGCGACGGCGGCGCTCCTCGCGCTCCCGGTGCTCCTCGGCGTCGCGGGCTTCCTCCTCGAGGAGGGCCTGCCGGTCGGCCAACGGGATCTGGTAATAGTCGGGGTGGATCTCGTTGAAGGCCAGGAAGCCGTGGCGGTTGCCGCCATACTCCACGAACGCGGCCTGGAGCGAGGGCTCCACCCGGGTGACCTTGGCAAGATAGATGTTGCCGCGCAGCTGGCGCCGGTTGGCGGCCTCGAAGTCGAATTCCTCGACCCTAGACCCCTGGACCGTGACGACCCGGGTCTCCTCCGGGTGCATCGCGTCGATCAGCATTTTGTTGGCCATGTCGGACTCTCGGCATGGCGGCCGACGTCGTTCTCCGTGCCCGTGGTCCCGGCGGCGCCTCGCCCGACGTCAAGCCTGTCGGGCACGGTGCCGGCCTCGTCGCCGAGGCGGATGGGTTCGAGGGGAAATTGCCGTCAACCGCCGGTCGGCGCACAGGGCGCCTGGGGTTGAAATAGGCCGGGTCAACGGACGGACCGGTGCGACGCAACGCATGCGCCTCCGGGGCACGCGCAGCGCTCTGCTGGGCCGTGCGTCCGTCCATCGTGGTCCCGACCTCGCGAAACACTCTCGGCCGGGTTGGACCGGCCGTGAATTCCTGGGTGCGGCGGAAAATCCACCGCGACGTGCGACACCTGCCCGATCGGGGAAGACACCCGTTGCCGCCAGGCGGACCAACAGAGCCCGCCGCGACACCACGGCCGTTTTCGCGAGGAATTCGGTCGCGTCCGCGGGCCGTTGCGGCGGCCGGCGGGACCGGAAAGGGTCGGTATCATTACAGACGGCCGCGCGGATTTGGCAAGGGTCAACCGTGAATAGATGTCACGGGGGTGTCACGGGGCCCGGCCGCGGCGACTGGGGTGCGGGCTGCGTGCGACCTGTCGGATCTGCATCGTCGAGGAAGCGGGCTACCCGCCGGGACGCTCTCCGATCCTTACGATGCCACCGCGAGCCGCACGCCGAAGGCCTTCAGCACCCGGAGCAACGTGTCGAGCGTCGGGTTGCCGTTGTCGCTGAACGCCTTCTAGAGCGCCTCGCGGCCGATCCCCGTCTCGCGAGCGAGCGCCGACATACCCTTCGACCGGGCGATGGTGCAGCTCTTCCTGCGTCCCGTCCTCCAGGCAGGTATCGGGATAGGCCGCGATGTTTGCGGGTGCGTTCAGCGCCTCGGCTGCATCCCAAGGATGTGTTTCGAGGGGCATCCCTCAAACCTCCCGTGCCATGACCTTCGCGCGTGCGACGTTCCGAACCTGCGAGCCCCTGTCTGCTTTTTATGACGAACCAAGGTCAATTTCGACGGCAAGCGAACAGCCTATGAGCCCCAGCGCCCCTCACTCCGCCGCCTCCAGCCGCGGCACCACTCCGACGAGCGCCGCCGGCTTCGGGCCGCCTGTCGCCCAGTCCAGCAGCTCCACCGTGTGGACGATCGGGATGCCGGTGCCTTTCCCGATCTGCGTGGCGCAGCCGATATTGCCGGTGGCGATCACGTCGGGGCGCACGCGCTCGATATTGGCGACCTTGCGGGCGCGCAGCTTCGCGGCCAGCTCCGGCTGCAGGATGTTGTAGGTCCCCGCCGAGCCGCAGCAGATATGGCCCTCGGGCACGTCCTTCACGGTGAAGCCGGCGCGCTTGAGCAGGGTCTTGGGCTCCAGGCGGATGCCCTGGCCGTGCTGCATCGAGCAGGCGGAATGGTAGGCCACCACGAGGTCGGTCTCGGCGACGGGGGCCAGATCGAGCAGCGCGAGGTACTCGGTCACGTCCTTGGCCAGCTCCGAGACCCGCCGCGCCTTGTCGGCATAGGCCGGGTCGTCGCGGAACATGAAGCCGTAATCCTTGATCGTCGTGCCGCAGCCCGAGGCCGTGACCAGGATCGCGTCGAGCCCCTTGGCGATCTCGGCATCCCAGGCGTCGATCGTCTGCTTGGCGAGCGCATGGGCTGAATCCGCCTTGCCCATGTGATGGGTCAGCGCCCCGCAGCAGCCCTCCTGCGCGTGGACGACCTCGACCCCGTGGCGGTTGAGCAGCCGGATCGCCGCCGCGTTGAAGTCCGGCCGCAGGACGCTTTGGGCGCAGCCGCGCAGCAGGGCGACGCGCTTGCCCGCCGTCCCGACCGCAGCCCCGGTCGCCGCCGGAAAGCGGCCGGGCCGGTTGGTCGGATCCCGGGGCGGCATCCCGGAGGGCGCGAGGTCGAGCATCGCGGCGAGCCGGTTGCCCACCCGGGGCAGCCGCGCCACCAGCCCGCGGAACGGGGCGCCGAGCTTGGCGCCGAGCAGCGCGAGGCGGAAGCGGTTCGGATAGGGCAGGACCTGCGCCAGCAACGCTCTTAGGAACCGGTCCCCGGCGGGCCGGGCAAACGTCTCCTCGATATGCGCCCGGGCGTGGTCGACGAGGTGCATGTAGTGCACGCCCGACGGGCAGGTGGTCATGCACGACAGGCAGGAGAGGCAGCGGTCGACATGCTTGACCACCTCCGGCGAGGCCGGCTTGCCGCCCTCCAGCATGTCCTTGATCAGGTAGATGCGCCCGCGCGGGGAATCGAGCTCGTCGCCGAGAAGCAGGTAGGTCGGGCAGGTTGCCGTGCAGAAGCCGCAATGCACGCAGGTCCGCAGGATTTTTTCGGACGCCGCCATGGCGGGATCGGCGAGCTGGGCCGGGGCGAAGTTGGTTTGCACGGTCTCTTCCTGCCTGCCTGCTCTCCTCCCCCTTGTGGGGAGGAGTTGGAGGTGGGGGTAGTGCAGAAGGCACCTCGGCGCTCGATCCTGAGTCACCCCCACCCCTGACCCCTCCCCACAAGGGGGAGGGGGAAAATTCAAACCTGTGCGTACATCCGGCCCGGGTTGAGCACGCCGTTCGGATCGTGCGCCGCCTTGATCCCCGCACTGAGCCGCATCAGCGGCTCGGCGAGGGGCTCGAACACCGGCACGGCGGCGCGCACGGCATCGGGGGCGCGCACCAGCGTGGCGTGGCCGCCCTGCGCCCGCACGGCCTTGCGCACCGCGTCGGCCGCGGCGTCGCCCTCCGCGCCGGTGGCGAGCCAGATCAGGCCGCCGCCCCAGTCGAAGAACCAGCGCGCGGCGCGCTCGGAAGCCACCGCGGCCACGAGCGCCGGCCCGTGGGTCGGCGCCGTGGAGATCCGCCAGAGCGCCGCGTCCCGGGGCTCGGCGAGCGGCGCGGCGTCGCGCACGCTCCGCCACAGGGCGGCACCAGCCTCGCCGTCGATGATCTCGGGCTGGCCGTAGCGCTTCAGCAGGCGCGTCAGCTCGCCCGTGCGGTAGTCGATCGAGTCCGAAAAGCCCTCCAGGCGCATCAGCGTCCGCGCCTCCGGGGCGCCGAGCCCGGCCGGCAGATGTGCCGCCCCGGTGAGCTCGAAGGGCGAACCCAGGGCCTCCGACAGGGCCGTGACCGCCCGGGCATCGTCGAGGCCCGCAAAGGCCAGCGTGGCGACGCGCTCGCTCGCCGGCAGGACCTTGAAGGTCACCTCGGTCAGGAGCCCGAGGGTGCCGTGCGCGCCGGCCATCAGCTTCACGAGGTCGAGACCGGTGACGTTCTTCATCACCCGCCCGCCCGACTTGATCGCTTCGCCCCGTCCGTTGACGAAGCGCACGCCGATCAGACTGTCCCGGGCGGCGCCGGCATTGATCCGCCGGGGGCCGGCATTGTTGATCGCCGCCACCGCCCCGAGGGTCGGTGCGCCGGTGGTGCCGTAGAGGACGCGCAGGTCCATGGGCTCGAAGGGCAGCATCTGGCCCTTCGAGGCGAGCAGCGCCTCGACCTCGGCGAGCGGGGTCCCGGCCCGGGCCGCCACCACCATCTCGGCGGGCTCGTAGAGCGTGACGCCTGTGAGCTTCCTGGCCGAGAGCGTCGCGCTGTCCTGCGCCGGCCGGCCAAGCCCCACGGCGGTGCCGCCGCCTTCAAGCCGCAGGCGCTCGCCGCGCCCGGCCGCCGCCCGCACGATCTCCGCGGCCTCGGCCTCGGTGCCGGGCTCGTAGACGCCCATCGTTTCCGCCCCGGTCTTGTTTGAAACCATTCCACAGCGGGTGTCGCCGGAACGGCTGGCGGATTCAAGCGCAGGCGGAGTCGCGGGGTTTCAGCGGCTCGGATTTCTTGATGGGCCGCAGGGCGGTCGAGGGGGGTGCTCTACTCCGCCGCCGCGGCCCGCCCCGGCCGCAGCCGGCCGCCGATCTGCCGGCGCAGCCCGGCGATGTCGAAGATCCAGACCAGCGCCCCGTAGAGGACCATTCCGGCCGGGACCAGCACCGCCAGGGCGGTGGCCGGGGGCAGGTGGCGGAACGGCGCCAGCGCGAGGCCCATCGCCGCGCAGGCGAGTGCCGCCGCCCCGATCGAGCCCCAGGGCAGATGGATGCGCTCCGGACCCATGAGGACGCGCCAGCCGAGCCACAGCCCGGCCGTGGCCAGCCCAGTGCTCTGCGCCACGGCGACCCCGATCCCGCCCAGACGTTCCGGCAGGATCAGCAGGCCCACGCCGTTGACCGCGAGCCCGATCAGCGCCGAGGCGATCACCGGCAGGGTCCGGCGGCGGATCTGGAAGACCGGGTTGAGGGCGTAGAACATCATGGTCAGGCAGAACAGGCCCGGCATCAGCGCGACGCTGTAGCTCTCGAACGGGCCGCGATAGGCGTCGGGCACCACCAGCGCCTGGAGCGCCGGCAGCACGGCCCAGAAGCCGACCGCGCAGGGCGCCAGCAGCGCGAACACCATGCCGGCATTCTCGGCGACCTGCGCCTCGGCGGCGGCCCGGCCGCGCTGCTCCTCGGCCTGGACGGCGAGCTGGAACAGCAGCAGGTCGAGGGCGGTGCCGAGCGTCATCATCGCGCGCGACGTGACGTCGGCGGCGAGCGCGAAGTAGCCGGCCTCCGCGAAGCCGGCATGGCCCGCGATCGCGCCCCGGTTGACGAAGGCGACGCTCAGATAAGCGGTGTTGGCGGCGATCAGCGGCAGGCCGTAGCGGGCGAAGACCCGCCAGGTGGCCGAAAGGCGCGGCCGCTCGAACGGCGTGCGCGGATCGCGCAGGGGATGACGCAGCAGGACGACCGCCAGGAACTGGCTCAAGCCCGCCGCCGCCAGCACCCAGGCCGGCTGCGGCAGCCACCATGCGGCGGCGGCCATCAACCCGAAGGCGAGGACATTCTTCACCGCCACGAGGCCGAGATAGAGCTTCCCGTCGAACCGGGCCCGCGCCAAGGCCGCGTGATAGTCGAACACCCCGATCCCGAGGGCCGCGAGCCCGGTGCCGCACAGGATGGCCGCGTGCCCGTCCGCCCCATTGGCGAAGCCAAAGGCGCCGCACAGGGCGGCGGCGGCCAGCAGCAACAGGCCGACCCGCAGGTAGGCCCGGTCGAGCCCGTGGCGGATCCATGGCTCGTCCGCGCGCACCCTGCCCGAGTAGAAGCGCGTCGCCGAGAGCCGCAGCCATTCGAACAGCACCGTGTTGAGCACGGTCGCCCCGGTGGTGGCCAGGGCGAATCGCCCGAAATCGGCCGGGCCGAGCAGCTTGGCGATCAGCAGGCCCAGGACGAAGTTGAGTCCCGCATTGATGATGAAGGCGGCGATCACGGCCATGAACGGCGTCTCACGGGCGGCGGGGTCTTTCGGGCGGTCGCTGCGCTATAGCGTGGTCGCCGTAAAACTCTTTTAACAGGGCAGCATCGCGGCAGAGACCAGTATCGGACGCTATCGTCGGATCCGCCGGGCTGCGGCAGGTCCGTCCCTGGGCGTGCGGATCCCACAGCCTCCCGGCCCGTCCGTGATGCAGGGCGGCGAGATTGTCCGCGATGGGCCAGCACGGCGCGGCGCGTTTTGCCGAACATTCATGCCGATAAAAGTGCAGTCAAAAGTCAAATATCATTTTCCGGGACGATTTCGGTCGGAAGTATCAAATCTCCGTCACTGAAGAAGTGCGGATTTGAGGCATTTGTTGAATCTGTTCTCTGAGACTATGCGTCTGGTGTATTGTCGGAGGGCAGCCACCATGAGCCTGAAACGCTGGATGCGGTTCACGGAATCCTTGTCGTTCCGGATCGGCATGTTGGTGACCGTTCTGCTGGTCGTCTCGATGGGGATCGTCACCGGGCTGCTCTACGCCGAGATCCGCGAGGAACTCATGCACCGCGCCGGGCTGGCGCTCGATGCCAACCTGCGCCTGCTCGAGCAGAAGCTCGGCGAGGAGGGTGGGCCCGGCGCTTTCTTCTCGGTCCAGGACGGCAAGCTCTATCTCGGCACGCACGCGATCACATCCGACGATCCGGCGGTGGACCGCGTGAAGGACGTCCTCGGCGGCACCGCGACCGTGTTCCTCGGCGACACGCGGGTCGCCACCAACGTGATGACGGCGACAGGCAGCCGGGCGATCGGGACCAAGCTGGGTCAGGGCCCGGCCTATGACACCGTCATCGGGACCGGGAAGGGCTATCGCGGCGAGGCCGATATCTTCGGAACGACCTACGTGACACGCTACGAGCCCATCCGGGATATCGATGGCCGGGCGATCGGCATCCTGTATGTCGGCGTGAAGAAGTCGGACTTTCTGTCCTCGCTCGACACGCTGTTTCGGCGCGTCCTGCTCATCGGGGCGGTCGCCACCTTCGTGGGCGTGGCCCTGTGCTGGATCGTCCTGCGGCGCGCGACGGGCCCGGCCGCCACCCTGACCAGCGTGCTGATCGATCTCGGGCAGCGCAGGCTCGACCGCGAGGTGCCCGCCCTCGATCGGCGCGACGAGATCGGCGCCATGGCGCGGGCGGTCCAGTCCCTGCGGGACGAGGCCCTGGCCCGCCAGCGCCTGGAGGAGGAAGCCGCAGCCGCCGCCGCCGAGAAGGCGCGGAACACGGCCCACATCGAGGCCGCGCTGGCGGACTTCCAAGAGAAGATCCACGCCGTGGTGGCTTCGGTCTCGCGCGATACCGCGCAGCTCGACGAGATGGCCGAGGCACTGGCGGCCGTCTCGACCCGGACGGCCGGCGAGGCCGACCTCGCCTCGACGGTATCGGCCGAGACCTCCGCGCACGTGACGGCCGTGTCCACCGCCACCGACGAGCTCTCGGGCTCGATCCAGGAGATCGGCCGCGAGATCGAGGGCATGTCTCACACGGTCCGCCAGGGCAGCACGACCTCTCAAGAGACCGCCGCGCAGGTGCGCGAACTCGCGGTCACGGGTGAACGGATCGGGGCCGTGGTGGCCGCCGTGCGGGCGATCGCCGAGCAGACCAACCTGCTGGCCCTCAACGCGACCATCGAGGCGGCCCGGGCGGGCGAGGCCGGCAAAGGGTTCGCCGTGGTGGCGGGCGAGGTGAAGGTGCTGGCCGAGCAGACCGCCAGGGCCACCCACGACATCGCCGCGCGGGTCGCCGAGATCCAGGAGGGGACGCGCCGCGCCGTGGTCGCCAACGAGGCGGTCTCCGGCCTGATGGAGGCGATCCTGAAGGCCGCGGCGAGCGTGGCGGCGGCGGTCGACCGGCAGGACAAGGCGACGCGCGAGATCGCCCGCTCCGTCCAGATGGCCGCGGACGGGACCGGGCAGCTGGCCGCGACCGTGACCGGCGTCCGCACGGTGGCCGCGCAGACGGAGGCTACGGCCGGCAGCGTGCTCACGGTGGCGCGGACCCTGCGCACGCAATCCGCAGAGATCGACGCGCGCGTCGGCGCCTTCGTGCTCACGCTGCGGCAAGGTCCGATGGATCGGCGGCAGCGGCAGGAACTGGATCGTCAGGGGCCGGAGCGGCGGGCCTCCCGTGCTGACGCGGCTTGAGGCGGGCGCCTACAGCGCGCGCTCGTAGCGCCACGCCTCCATCCCGTCTTCATAATAATCAGGCCGCACCGCGAAGCGAGTGTAGCCCCGGCGCTCGTAGAGCCGGATTCCGGCGCCGTTGTCGGCCCGGACCTCGAGCCGCAGGCGATCGCAGCCATGGGCGCGCGCCCGCGTCTCCGCGGCGTCGAGGAGCTTGCCGCCGAGCCCGAGGCCGCCGCGGTTCGGCGCCACGGCGATCGAGGCCAGCCGGGCGATCCGGCTGCTGCGCCGCCGTTCCAGCACAGCCGCACCGACCAGCACGGGGGTCGGATCCCCGTCCGGCGGATCGATCAGCGCGGCCAGCACGTCCATCGTGGGCGAGCCGATCGCGTGGCGGATCGCCCGGCGCTCGGCCCGGTCGATGGCGAAGGCGGCGTGCTCCAGGGCGACGAGGGCGTCGAGATCGGCGAGCGTGGCGGTGCGGATCGTCGGCTCGGGAAGCCCGGCGCCGACCGGGTTGCGCAAGGGCGCGCTCATCGATGGGCGCTCATCGATGGGCGCTCATTGCAGGGGGCGCTCATGCCCGCGCCGTCGCGATCGATCTGCCCGGCCCGCCCATCGATCACTCGCCCGAATGCCCCGCCGTCAGATGCCCGCTTCCACGGCGCTTGGGAAGCCCGTTCGGGCCGCCGGTGCGCCCGGAATGCGCTGTTTTTGCAACGTCCGGCCCCGGTTGTGGATGGCGGGCGAAAAACCCAGTCCCCCAGGTTGTGTCGCCCTTGCCGCCCGGGGGCATCCCCCATATATGCGCCTTGCCCAATTTCGCACGTGCCTGTGGCCGCGTGTCGGTTGGTGGGCATCCGGTCAACTGCCGGACAGCCGCCAGGGGTCTTAAAGGATCGATGGTCGCAAGGGTGGATCCCTACGGCCGGCATCCAGGTGGCAACACCGGACCCCGACAACAACCGGCAGCCGGAGGCGAAACCGGCGAACCCCGCTCTCCACGGGGGACGCAGCTTAAAGCAACGACGAACGGGCTTTTTTGGTCTCGTCGGCCCTCCAAAGGCCGGCACCGAAGAGGCTTGTTTCATCTTTGCCCGGCGTGCGGTGGGGGTTTTCCCTTCCAATCCACGGCAGCTTCCGGGTGCTCTGCGCCCGCACCGACGCACGCGTCTCCAAAGCGCGTGGGCCGGAGCGACGCATCGCCCCCTGACGCCGACGGCCGATCCTGGCCGTCATCTTCGACAGCGCGCCCCGCGTAAGGGCGCTCGCGAACCCGTGCCGGGAGACCACCATGACCGACCGCATCCGTGACTACCTGCGCGTGCGCCGCGACCTCGGTCGGGACGAGGGCCCCGTGATGGTCCTCGATCTCGATGTCGTGCGCGACAACTACACCGCCTTCGCGCGCTCCCTGCCGGACACAAGGGTGTTCTACGCCGTTAAGGCGAACCCCGCCCCCGAGGTGCTGCGCCTGCTCGCCGAGATGGGTTCCTGCTTCGACACCGCCTCGGTCGCCGAGATGGAGATGGTGCTGGCCGCCGGCGCCACCGCCGACCGGATCTCCTTCGGCAACACCATCAAGAAGGAGCGCTGCATCGGCCGCGCCCTCGCGCTCGGCATCCGCCTGTTCGCGGTCGACTGCCAGGCCGAGGTCGAGAAGATCACCCGCGCTGCCGCCGCCCTGGGCGTACCCAACGGCGAGGTGCGGGTGTTCTGCCGCATCCTGTGCGACGGCGCGGGCGCCGACTGGCCGCTCTCGCGAAAATTCGGCTGCGTGCCCGAGATGGCCGCGGACGTGCTGGAGCACGCCCACCGCCAGGGGCTCGAGGCCTACGGCATCTCGTTCCATGTCGGCTCGCAGCAGGGCAACACCGAGGCCTGGGACGGGGCGCTCGGCTCCGCGGCGGCGGTCTTCCGCGAGTGCGCGGAGCGCGGCATCGGCCTCTCGATGGTCAATCTCGGCGGCGGCTTCCCGACCCAGTACCTCAAGGCGGTGCCGGGGGTGGAGAGCTACGGCGAGGCGATCTTCCGCGGGCTGACCAAGCATTTCGGCAACCGGATCCCCGAGACGATCATCGAGCCGGGCCGCGGCATGGTCGGCAATGCCGGCCTGATCGAGGCTGAAGTTGTTCTTGTGTCGCGCAAGTCCGCCGAGGCCGACGAGGTCAGATGGGTCTACCTCGACATCGGCAAGTTCGGTGGGTTGGCCGAGACCATGGACGAGGCGATCCGCTACCCGATCCGCACCGCGCGGGACGGGGAGGCGACCGAGCCCTGCGTCATCGCCGGGCCGACCTGCGACTCGGTGGACGTACTCTACGAGCGGCAGCTCTACCCGCTGCCGATCTCCCTCTCGATCGGCGACAAGGTGCTGATCGAGGGCGCGGGCGCCTACACCACCACCTACGCGGCGGTGGCGTTCAACGGCTTCCCGCCCCTTCAGCAGATCGTGATCTGACTTTTCGGAGTGAGACTGGGTCCGTTTGAAGGGCAGCGACGTTGCTGCCCCCGCGAGCGAAGTGAAGCAATCCGGTAACGCCACGGCGATAACGCTCGCGCGGTCCTGGGTCACTTCGCTCCGCTCGTGACGACGGCGCGGGCGACTTCGCCGAACGCTGACCTTCACCACCGCTTCGACCGAGGGCACCCGGCTCTCGGTCTCAGAAAATCGCTTCTCCCGCATGTCGGCCCGGGGAGGGCAGTGTGATGATCGAGATCTGCGCGGAGCATCTCCACCACGTCCCGGCGCGCGAGCGCCTGCTCGACGCGTGCTTTCCCGGCAACCGCCGCGCCAAGACCTCGGAGCGCCTGCGCGAGGGCCGTCTGCCGGCGCGCGGCCTCGCCTTCGCGGCGACCCGGGCAGGCCGCCTCGTCGGCACGCTGCGGCTGTGGCACGTCGAGACCGGCGACGCCCGCCCGGCGCTGCTGCTCGGCCCCCTCGCGGTCGATCCGGCGATCCAGGGCCAGGGGCTCGGCTCTGTAATGATGCAGGCAGCCCTGGGCAGGGCCGAATCGCTCGGCCACGGCGCCGTGCTGCTGGTCGGCGACGCGCCCTACTACGCCCGCTTCGGCTTCGACCGGGCGCTCGCGGCGGGCCTGACCCTGCCGGGTCCGTTCGAGCGCGCGCGTTTCCTCGGGCTGGAGCTGCGTGCAGGCGCGCTGGCGGGCGCCGAGGGGCTTGTCCGGGCGACCGGCGTATTGTCGCCGGCCGATGCGGCGGCCAACGAGGCCCAGGTCGCGCGACGACACGCCGCCTGAACGGGGTCATCTTTGACCGGGGGCACCGGGTTTCCGAAGGGCTGATGCCCTCTGGCGGGGTTCGGGGGCGGAGCCCCTGAAGCAACCGGGCAATGCCCGGCACCAGGGATCCACCCCGGACCCGCGAAAGGTCTCGACCTTTCGAAACCAGGACTGGAGCTTCCGGCCTGGACGCAGCCCCGGCATGCGCCGGATAGCGGTCGCGTCCACCGTGCTGGCCGGCCTCATGCATTGCGCCGAACGGTCGCGATCCCGCATAGACGGTCCGCCGGCCTCCGGAGAAGGTTGCTCGACCGATGCAGATCGCCACGCCCTACCTGATGTTCCTGGGCGACGTGCCCGACACGCTGGCGGCCAAGACCGCCTACGGGATCAAGGATTGGCGCCCCGAATGGTGCGTCGGCCAGATGCGTCTGCCGGGGTGCGCCGCCGATCTGGGCATCCCCGATATGACCCTGCCCGAAGCCCTGGCGAAGGGCTGCCGGACCCTGGTGATCGGCGTCGTGAACGCCGGCGGCGTGCTGCCCGACCATTGGGTGAAGGAGATCGTCGCGGCCATCGAGGCGGGGCTCGACGTGGCGAGCGGCCTGCATGTGAAGCTCGGCGCGGTGCCAGCCATCGCTGAGGCCGCCGCGCGGCGCGGGCGCCAGCTGCACGACGTGCGCCACACCGACGAGCGCTTCCCCACCGGCAAGGGCACCAAGCGGGCAGGCCGGCGCCTGCTCACCGTCGGCACCGATTGCTCGGTGGGCAAGAAGTACACCGTGCTGGCCCTGGAGCGCGGCATGCGCGAGCGCGGCCTCGATGCCGATTTCTGCGCCACCGGCCAGACCGGCGTGTTCATCTCCGGCAAGGGCGTGGCGATCGACGCCGTGGTGGCCGATTTCATCTCGGGCGCCGTCGAGACGATCTCGCCCGAGGCCGACCCGAATCACTGGGACCTGCTGGAGGGCCAAGGCTCGCTGTTCCACCCGTCCTTCGCGGGGGTGAGCCTCGGGCTCCTCCACGGCGCTCAGGCCGATGCCTTCGTAGTCTGCCACGAGCCGACACGCACCACGATGCGCGGCGTGAAGCACCCGCTGCCGACGATCCAGCAGGTGATCGACCTCACCGTTCAGCTCGGCAGCCTGACCAACCCGGCGATCAAGCCGGTGGGCATCGCGATCAACACGCAGGCGCTCGATGAAGCCGAGGCCCGGGCCTTCCTGGAGACGGTCGGGTCAGCGCACGGCCTGCCCGCCACCGACCCGGTCCGGTTCGGCGTCGACGGGCTGGTGGATCGGATCGTCGCCGACTTCCCGGGAGCCTGACATGGCCCGCCGCCTGACCCTCGCCGTCGAGCGCTTCCCGATCGCGGGCGCCTTCACGATATCCCGCGGCAGCCGCACGGAGATCGCAGTGGTGGTGGCGACCATCACGGACGGCGACACGGCCGGGCGCGGTGAGTGCGTGCCCTATCCGCGCTACGGCGAGAGCGTCGAGAGCGTCAGCGCCCTGATCGAGGGACACGCGGAGGCGATCGCGGCCGGGATCGGGCGCGACGCGCTGATGGCGCACATGAAGGCGGGCGCGGCGCGCAACGCCCTCGACTGCGCCCTGTTCGACCTCGAAGCCAAGCTCCAGGGCCGCCCCGCCTGGGATATCGCCGGTCTTGCTGAACCTCGGCCGGCCATCACCGCCTATACGCTGAGCCTCGGCACCCCGGAGAGTATGGCGGAGGCCGCCCGCAAGGCGGCTCACCGGCCGCTGCTGAAGGTGAAGCTTGGTGGAACGGGCGACCCGGAGCGCATCGCTGCCGTGCGGGCCGGTGCGCCGGAATCCCGGTTGATCGTCGATGCCAACGAGGCTTGGCGACCGGAGACCATCGAGGCCAACCTCGCCGCCTGCCTGACGGCCGGCGTTGCGCTGATCGAGCAGCCTCTGCCGGCCGACGCCGATGCCCTGCTCGCCGAGATCCCGCATCCGGTCCCGGTCTGCGCCGACGAGAGCCTGCACGACCGGGCCGGCCTCGACGCGTTGGCCGGGCGCTACGATGCGATCAACATCAAGCTCGACAAGACCGGCGGCCTGACCGAGGCCGTGCTGCTCGCCCAGGAGGCGAAGGCGCGGGGGCTCGCCATCATGGTCGGCTGCATGCTCGGTACCTCGCTCGGCATGGCGCCGGCGGCTCTGCTCGCGAACGACGCGGATTTCGTCGATCTCGACGGCCCACTGCTGCTCGCCCGCGACCGCGACACGCCGCTGCGCTACGAGGGGAGCCTGATGTATCCGCCTACGCCGGAGCTGTGGGGATAAGGATCGCCCCGCCTGTCACCCGCGGGGCGTCACAACCGGTTTGGGATTAGGTATACCAGAAGGCTTGCCTTCCGTCCGCCCGGCTGCCATCCATCGCGGATGCCAGTGTCGTCGTGAGTCAACGCGCCGTCCCCGGCAGCCCGATAACAGAACAGCAAGTCTCAATGCTGGGGAGGAACGACGTGGCCAAGAACATCCTGATCCTGGGGGCCTCCTATGGCTCGCTCCTGGGGACCAAGCTCCTGATGGCCGGTCACAACGTGACCCTGGTCTGCCGGCGCAAGACCGCCGACCTGATCAACCGCGAGGGTACCGAGGTCCGCATCAAGCTGCGCGACGAGAAGGAGCACCGGGCGATCTTCTCGCGCGACCTGCCCGGCAAAATCGACGCGATGCCGCCGGAAGACGTCGACGTCTCGCGCTACGATCTCGTCGGCCTCGCCATGCAGGAGCCGCAATACAACAACCACACGATCCGCGTGCTGATGATCAAGATCGCGGCCGCGAAGCTGCCGTGCCTGTCGATCATGAACATGCCGCCGCTGCCTTACCTCAAGCGGATTCCGGGCCTCGCCGCCATGGACCTCGAGGATGCCTACACCAATGCCGGCGTGTGGGACCGGTTCGAGCCGGGCCTCGTGTCGCTGTGCTCGCCCGATCCGCAGGCCTTCCGGCCGCCCGAGGAGGAGGCCAACGTCCTCCATGTCGGGCTGCCGACGAACTTCAAGGCCGCAACTTTTACGGTCGAGGCGCACAACACGCTGCTCAGGCAGCTGGAAGCCGATATCGACGCCGTGCGCCTCGACGGACACGACGTGCCGGTGAAGCTCAAGGTGTTCGATTCGCTGTTCGTGCCGCTCGCCAAGTGGTCGATGCTGCTCACCGGCAATTACCGCTGCATCACGCCGGGCGAACCGCAATCGATCCATGATGCCGTGCACGGCGATCTGGCGCGCTCCCGGGCGATCTACGACCACGTCGACGGGATCGCCCGGAAGCTCGGCGCCGATCCCGCCGATCAGGTGCCGTTCGAGAAATACGCCAAGGCGGCCGAGAGCCTGCTCAAGCCGTCCTCGGCGGCCCGCGCCGTAGCGAACGGCGCCCCCTATATCGAGCGGGTCGACCTGCTGGTGAAGCTGATCTCGCACCAACTCGGCGACCCCAGCGATGAGATCGACCGAACCGTCGCGACCGTCGATCGCAAGCTCGACGAGCGCATCATCGAGGGGTGATCGATCTCGCGCGACGCGGGGGCACGGCATCGCTCACCTCATTCAAGGTGTCCGACCGCCGCAATCTGGCGGCGGACGCCCCCGCTCGCCGCATGTCGAAGATTCGCCTGTCCTCGGTCCGGTGCCGGGCCCGGGCGGTGGCAGGCCAGAAGAATGGCGGCATCGGTGACAGGCGACGGCGCCATCTCGATCGACAGATCGCTGTATCCCTGCGCGACGATGCCGTTCAAGAGTTCGCCGATCGCGCCGGCGAATTTAACGCTCCGATAGCCGCGTAAAATAGCATCCGCCATGTAAACAGCATCGATATCGTGGGCCCCGTTTCTCCAGAACGACTCGCAGCGCCAGATGAACGTTTCGGCGGCATCCCGCTCCGGCATCGCGTCATCTCCAACGGGCAAGATGATCACATGGCACGGGGCCGAAATTCACGCTCCGCCGGCAGCACGCTTGCGGTGCCGCGCGGCTGGAAACATGCTGGCTGAAGCCGGGTCGCGCCTCGTGAGAGGCGCGGGTGAGGCCCTCCGTCGGCGAGAGGACAATCTCCTCAAGGCGGTGCGTTACTCGGCCAGCTCCAAGAAGTGCCGGCCCTGCCGATCGTCGATCTCGATAATCCAGAGGTCGGAATCGAACCGGATTTCCTTGGTCAGGCGCTCCTCCACGTCGAGCGGGGTGCCGCCGGTGACCAGGGCCGCGAAGCGGCGGTCACCGCTGTCCTCGGCGTCGAACAGGGCCTGCGGCGCCGGCCCGTAGAGATCCGCGCTGCCATCGAGGCGATCGACCTTCACGAAGATTGCCCCCGCCTCCGCGGCCCCGCGCCGCCGCAGCACCGCCGGGATGCCCGCCACATCGAGACGGCGGAGATGAGCCGAAGCCCAGAAATCGGAACGCAGGCGCATGCGGTAGAGCCTCCCGGAAGCGCGCCTGAGATGCGTGATCCGGCGCTTCCTGACAACGCACGGCTGCAGCGCGTCCGACACGGTGCACGCCCGCGCATCGCAAATAAGCCAGCCATCAATTCAGAGTCTTTCAGGATTAAATCTGTTGTCAATGCTGTGCGCTATCGCAAAACGACAGTATTGTTTGATTATTAACTGAGCAAAAGTCAAAAGTGGAGGCATCCTTCGACGATTGAAGGAGCAGTTTCATGCCGAGACGACCCTCGCGTCTCACGGTGATCGCCGCCTGCCTGTACCTGCTGACTGCGTCGTTGCCAGTCCCCGCGCAGATCCTCATGGATCTGCTGGGACAGCGGGAAGCCGCCTCCTGCCCACGCTAACAGCGGAATCCGCAGGATCGGTGCAACATCGTGGTTCGGCGCCCGGGCGGCAATCCGACCCAGGACATGACCGGTTCGATCGGCCACGCGAAGTCGTGGCAGGGCAAAAGCGGACCGCGCTGCAAAACGATCTGCCGCTTCACCGGTTCGCAAGACTGAGCCGCGTGATCCAGGCCCGCGTCGGAACCTGTCCGGCGCGGGGTTCCCACGATGGCGTCTTGGAGCGCTCGCCGACGAAGTGGATACCGGTTCGGCGCAAGAGAGCGCGTCACAACAAAAGCTTAGAGCCGCACACGATTGCAAAGCGCTCGGGCATGGCTCTAACCGTGGCTTGCCCGGGCTGTCAGTTCGCGCAGGGTCCGGCCCGTAGCCTCCCCGGTCACCGGCAGCTTGGCACTGCGCTCGAACTTCTCGATCGCCGCCCGGGTGCCCGGACCCATGGCGCCGTCGGGCTTGACCGGATAGCCGAGCTTCGAAAGCGCCTTCTGCACCCGGAGGACCGGATCAGACTCCGTCTCGGCCTTCTTGACGGGCTCCTTGGCGGCCGGCTTCGCAATCGGCTTGGCTCCCGTCCGGACCGGGGGGGCCTTCGGGGTCACCGATGCGGTCGTCTCGTCGGCACGGATCAACTCGCCGATCGTGTCCCGGGCCGCCGGCTTGGCGGCGGCCTTCTCCGGTTCGGAGCGGACCGGATCCCGCGCGATCTCCCGCACCGGCTCCCTGGCAGCCTCTCGGGCGACATCTCGGGTGGCCGGTGCGGCCTCGCGCGGGGCGGGGGCCTTCTGGGCGAGCTTGGGCAGGATTGGGGCCGGATGGCGGCCGGCTTGGTAACCGAGGGCGTTGACGCAGATGAAACCGGCCGCGCCGAGGCCGACGAGGCTGCTGAGGACCGTCCCGGGGCTGTTCCGGCAGGTGCTGACGGCCGCCCGCAACGCGCCGACGAGGACGGCGCGCCAATCCCCCTGCACGGCGCTGCGCCGCGCGGCCGGGCGACGGGCCCGGGCGGCCTCGCCCGGTACGGTGATCTCGCGGTAGCCTGACATCGTGTCTCCTTCCGGGGGATCGTGTTCCGGGGGGATTTTGGGCTCAGCCGGTCCGGCGCAGCGCCGAACCCGGCCCGGTGCTCAGCGTGAGCCCCGGCTCGGCGTCGAACAGACCGAGCGGCAGGCGCACGACCCGGCGCGGCTGAGGCGCGCCCCGCACGGCGATGCGGATCGGCGCCGGGCCGCAGGCGGTTTCCGGCGCGCGGCAGACCCGGGGCAGCGTCACGGTGACGACGGTGCCGGACTGGGGCGCGCTCTCGATCCGCATCGCGCCGCCATGGAGGCCGACCAATCCCTGCACCACCGAGAGGCCGAGTCCGGTCCCCTCGTGCTGACGCTTGTAGTCGCCGGCCCCGGCCTGGAAGAACGGCGTGCCGAGCTTCGACAGATCCTCCGCGCCGATCCCGCAGCCCGTATCGGCGACGACGATGTCGAGGCCCTCGACACCGCGGCGCAGCGACAGGTCGACCCGCCCGCCGCGCGGGGTGAACTTCACGGCGTTCGAGACGAGGTTGATCAGGATCTGCCGGCAGGCGCCGGGATCGGCGGTGATTTCGACCGGACCCGACGCTGCGACCGCCAGGCTGACGCCCGCGGCCTCGGCCCTCAGCCGCATCAGGTCGCAGCAGGACTGGAGCAGCCCCGCGATGTCGAACACCTCCGGCGCATAATCGAAGTTGCCGCTCTGGATCCGGCTCATGTCGAGGAGCGTGTTGACGACGCCGAGCAGGTGGTGGCCGGAGGCGCCGATGATTTCGGCATAGTCCCGCGCCTGTTCGGCGCTGAGGCTGGGCGCACCTTCGCCGGCCAGAACCTCGGAGAAGCCGATGATCGCGTTGAGCGGCGTGCGCAGCTCGTGGGTGACGTTGGCCAGGAACCGGCCCTTGATGGCGTCGGCCCGCTCGGCCTCGGCGCGGGCGCGCTCCAGCTCTTCCGCATGGCGGTAATGCTCGGTCATGTCGCGGGTCACCGCCACCACCGTGGTGGCGGCGTCGTGGGGACCGTGTTCGATCCGGTGGGCGCGCATCTCGGCGTGGATCAAGCGTGCGCCATCGGGCCGTCCGGCCTCGACGTGCAGGCGCAGCGGTAGGGTCGCGGGACGCCCGGTCGCGGCGACATCGCTCACCGCCTGGAGGAAAGCCGGCCGGTCCGCCACGTGGACCCGCTCCAGGAAGCCGTGGCCGTGCAGACGCGCCGGCTCGCTGCCGAGCAGCCGCGTCGCCGACACGGAGGCGTCCACGACGCGGCCGTTGCGGTCGTGCCAGGTCACGAGATCGTCGATCGCCGAGAGCAACAGCCGGTCCCGGGCCTCGTTGTCGCGCAGCCGCTCGCGCCACGCGTCCTCGTTGCGCTCGTGCTCCAGGGCCTGGGCGGCGACGTGGCTGATCGCCGTGAGCGCGAAGGCCGGCAGGGCGAGGCCGGCGGAGATGTCCATGACCGGCAGGGCGATCGCGAACGCGTCGAGACCGGCCAATGCCAGCACGCCGAGGACCGCCATGGCGGCCGCCGCCAGCGTCGCGCGCAGCGATCCCGAGATCAGCGCCTCCACGGGGATCGCCACCAGCCAGACCGCGGCCGGGGACGCGACGCCCCCCGTGACGCTCGACAGCGCCACCACGATCCCGGTCAGGCCCGCCGCGGAGACCGCATGGGCGAGCCAGAGCGATCCCGTCCGGACGAGCAGCACGGCGGCGAAGACCGGCAACAGCAGACTCGCGATCGCCAGAACCTCGATGCCGGAGGGCACGCCGCGCCACAGCAGGTAGGGCGGCAGGCCGACCATCATCACGGCGCCGGTGGCGAGGCGCGACACCAGGAAGCGCTGATGGCGGCACCGGGTGGCGACATCATCGGCCGCGGAGGCGTGAACCAGCCCCGCGAGACGGTCGTCGATCAACGAAGTCAGGACTTTTTTAATAGGCAAGGCTGGCACACGCCGCGATGTATGCGTTTCCGCATCCCTCGCGCCTCCGGTTCGACTTTCGAACAACTTCCGAACGGTCGCAGAGACGGCTTAAACGAGTGTTGCGCGTGGGGTCAGAACGGTCAGGATGCTTTCCGCAAGGTAACCAAGCGCATTCGGATAAGCTTCGTTCACCATCGCGCGCGAAAGCCCAGGCTGGTTGAGGCCCGGTTCACGAAACCTGTCGAAAGCTCGCGGCCGCGCATCGTCACGCTTGGCGACAGCCAGCACGCGCGTCGATGCGATTCACACTGAGCGGAGACGACGAACCATGACCGTCCTGCTGCGCGCCGCGCTGGTGATCGGCGTGCTCTCGTATCTCGCGCTGATGCGTGGCGGCGCTGATCCGGCCGCGGAGACCCGCAAGCTCACGGGGAGGCTGCCGAGCGCCTCGGCGGTGCTTCCGGCGGCCCTGGAGGCTGTCCCCGCCGAAACCCGCGAGCGGGCCGCCCGGGCAGTGCTCGCCCGCGGCCTGATGGCGGAGCTGAGCCGCCGGGCCGGCGAACCTCAAGACGCCGCGGACACGCCCTCGACCGACACCCTGGAGGCGGCCGACCGACAGTCCGCTTGGCGGGGGATCGAGCCCCGCTGAGGGCGATCCGTCAGCCCACGTCCGCCTTGGTTCCCGGGCGGGCGCGGGCCGGCAGGTTCGCGCGCGACGCGGCGGCGCTCTGGCGCAGCTTCGCTTCCGGGCCGTGGACCGGCTGATGCGTTTCGCTGCGCCCGCGCTCGGTGAGCGGCCGGTCGAGGATCGCCGCCACGAGGTCCCGCGCCGCCGGGCGGCTCACCGTGCGGAACAGACGGACGAGGTCGGCGACGCGCTCGGCCGAACGCGCCACCCCCTGGTTGAGGGTGAGGAAGATGTAGACCGCCTCCTCCTCGTGCAGCCCGGCCGCGCGCAGGCCGAGGGTGAGGAGGTCGTAGCGGGCACCCGGATCGGCGACCAGGGCGAGGAAATCGGGGGGCAGGCCGAGCCCGTCCGCGAGCGCGGCCACGAAGGCCGC